>JALVYZ010000329.1 GCA_027037705.1 bacterium
GACTTGGGCTTTAGGCCTTTAAGCCCCTCGTCCTTGAGCTTGTGCTTCCAGCGGTAGTAGGTGGTCCGGCTGACGCCGACCAGGGCTTGGATCTCGGACCAAGCCACCCTATGTCTTTTGAAGGCCTCGCTTAGTTCATGCGCCTTTCTTGCTCCGCCTCACAGCTCCCGCCCAACCGTTGTAAGCTTCACCCGTGGGGACCTCCTTTCTCCTGGAGTGGTCCCCACATTGAGTGGTCCCCACATTCTTATCCGCTCGGTCTCAGGTGTGTCTGTCCGGGTTCAGCAGGGGGCTACCCCGCTCTGAGAGGGCTTGACACATCTTTCTCCCTGTGATATCTTAGCTTTTGCGCCACTGAGGTGGCGGGGGACCATGAAAAGCGGGCTAAGCGCGTGAAGCGAGTAGCGACTTGGACTTACATCCGATCTTCGTGGAGAAGGTCAAGGTAGTAAGGGCACACGGTGGATGCCTCGGCACCCGAGCCGAAGAAGGACGTGGCTACCTGCGAAAAGCCGGGGGGAGCCGGTAGCGGGCTTTGATCCCTGGATGTCCGAATGGGGGAACCCGGCCGGTGGGAACACCGGTCACCGCTAGCGTTTAGCTAGCGGGGGGAACCTGGGGAACTGAAACATCTAAGTACCCAGAGGAGAGGAAAGAGAGTATCGACTCCCTGAGTAGCGGCGAGCGAAAGGGGAAGAGCCTAAACCGGGGTGCTTGCACCCCGGGGTCGTGGGGCGCGGTCAGGGCTTGGTCCCGGGGAGTTATAAATCCCTGGTCTAGCCGAATCCTACTGGGAAGGGGAGCCAGAGAAGGTGAAAGCCCTGTAGGCGAAAGGCCAGGGACTCCCTGGATCGCGTTCCCGAGTACCCTGTGGTTCGTGGAGCCATGGGGGAATCCGGGCGGACCACCGCCTAAGGCTAAGTACTCCGGGTGACCGATAGCGAACCAGTACCGTGAGGGAAAGGTGAAAAGAACCCCGGGAGGGGAGTGAAATAGAACCTGAAACCGTGTGCTTACAAGCAGTCACGGCCCTACGCCCATTTGGGCAGGGGTTGTGGCGTGCCTATTGAAGCATGAGCCGGCGACTTGCGGTCACCGGCGAGGTTAAGCCGGGAGGCGAAGCCGAAGGGAAACCGAGTCCGAATAGGGCGATTGAGTCGGTGGCCGCAGACCCGAAACCAGGCGAGCTAGCCCTGGCCAGGCTGAAGCTGGGGTGACACCCAGTGGAGGGCCGAACCGGTGGGGGATGAAAACCCCTCGGATGAGCTGGGGTTAGGAGTGAAAAGCTAACCGAGCCTGGAGATAGCTGGTTCTCCCCGAAATGACTTTAGGGTCAGCCTCGAGCTGCAACTCAGGCCTGTAAAGCACTGCTAGGGCTAGGGGGCCCACCAGCCTACCAAACCCTGGCAAACTCAGAAGGGTCTGAGTGGAGGCTTGGGAGTGAGGGCACGAGCGATAACGTCCGTGTCCGAGCGCGGGAACAACCGAGACCGTCAGCTAAGGTCCCAAAGGCTGGGCTAAGTGGGAAAGGATGTGGGGTCGCTGAGACAGCCAGGATGTTGGCTTAGAAGCAGCCATCATTTAAAGAGTGCGTAATAGCTCACTGGTCGAGTGACCCCGCGCCGAAAATGAACGGGGCTTAAGCCCAGCGCCGAAGCTACGGGTGCAGGCCTTTTTGGCTTGCGCGGTAGGGGAGCGTTCCCGAGGCCGATGAAGGCAGACCGCGAGGGCTGCTGGAGGCAAGGGAAGTGCGAATGCCGGCATGAGTAACGATAAGTGGGGTGAGAATCCCCACCGCCGAAAGCCCAAGGGTTCCTACGCAACGTTCGTCGGCGTAGGGTTAGGCGGGACCTAAGGCGTAGCCGAGAGGCGAAGTCGAAAGGGTAGCCGGTTAATATTCCGGCCCCACTCCACTGGAGCGAAGGGGGGACGCCCTAGGCTAGGCGGAGCGGAGCTATGGCTAAGCCCGTCGGCCCGTTGGGGGGCGCAGGGTAGGCAAATCCGCCCTGCACGAGCCCGCCACGGGTCGGGAAGCCCCGTTTGGGGTGATAAGCCGCCGAAGCCAGGGGGCCGAGAAAAGCCTCTAAGCGATGAAGGTGGAGTGCCCGTACCGCAAACCGACACAGGTGGGCGGGTGTAAGAGCACCAAGGCGCGCGGGAGAACCCTCGCCAAGGAACTCTGCAAAATGGCCCCGTAACTTCGGGAGAAGGGGTGCTCCCTGGGGTGATGAGCCCTGGGGAGCCGCAGTGAACAGGTCCTGGCGACTGTTTACCAAAAACACAGCTCTCTGCGAACTCGTAAGAGGACGTATAGGGAGCGACGCTTGCCCGGTGCCGGAAGGTCAAGGGGAGGGGTGGAAGCCCCGAACCGAAGCCCCGGTGAACGGCGGCCGTAACTATAA
>JALVYZ010000330.1 GCA_027037705.1 bacterium
AACACGGAAGTTAAGCTCCTCTGCGCCGATGATACTGCACCCAGCAAGGTGTGGGAAAGTAGGTCCCCGCCATCTTTTTTTATCTATTCCGTTAGATAACTAATTGTTGCATGTCGAGGGAGTTGAATGAAACTTAACGATTGTATATACTTTTTAACAACGAGATTATCACGTGAACTAAAAAAACAATTTGATGAGTATTTATCTGAAATTGATTTAACTGCATCTGGATGGTGTGTTCTTCTTTGTGTTATTGAGAATAATGAAAGAATAACACAAAGAGAGATAGCGGATATATTGTGTTTGGAAACTCCTACAGTTACAAGGATTTTAGATAATTTACAAAAAAATGGTTTTGTTGAAAGGATTCCTCATCCTGATGATAGAAGATGTTTTATAATAAAATTAACTAAAAAAGGAAAAGACATAAAAGAAAAATTATATTCTTATGGTGAATGTTTTATGAAAGGAGTTTCATCTTTATTATCTAAAGATGAATTAGATAAGTTTAAGGAAAATTTGAATAATATTTATAATAACATAAAATCAAAAGGAATTGTATGTAGTTAAAATTAATGTCCTTTTTTATCCTACTTTCTCCCGCAAAATTAAATCTTTATTTAAAAATAATATCTAAAAGAAAAGATGGTTATCATAATTTAAATAGTTTAATTCAAAAAGTTTCTATTTTTGATATAATTAAAATTAGTTTTAATACTAAAAAAAAATTAATTAATTTTTCAAATTCTGCTATTGATAAAGATAATAATACTATTAAAAAATCAATAGAACTTTTTGTCAAAAAGACAGGAATTAATTTTAATTATGAAATTTTTGTAAAAAAAAATATTCCTATTGAAGCTGGATTAGGTGGGGGAAGTTCTAATGCTGCTACAATTTTAAATTTTTTAAATAATTATTTTTATGCTAAACTATCATTAGATGATTTAATAAATATAGGAAAGAGTATTGGTGCTGATGTACCTTTATTTCTTTATCCATCGTCATTACTATTAATGTATGGCATTGGTGATAAAATAAAATCTATAGAATCATTAAAATCAAGTTATAATTGGTTTATTTTAATAAAACCTGATAAGTCCTTGTCTACAAAAAAAGTTTATACTAATTTAAATTTTGTATTGACAAATTTTAATAAAAATATTATGGAAGATTCGCTTTTTGAAATAGGAGTAAATGATTTAGAAAAATCTGCGTTTGAGATATTACCTATACTTAAAGAAATAAAAAGATTTTTAAAAAAATATACAGAATTTTCTTTAATGACAGGAAGTGGTTCAGTTATTTTTGGAGGATTTTCAAATAAAAAAGACGCTTTAAATTGTTATATTAAAGCAAAAGAAAAATTCAAAAATTATCAAATATTTATTTGTAGAACTCTATAGAAACGCTGGGGCGTCGCCAAGTTGGTAAGGCACGGGGTTTTGGTCCCCGCATGCGTGGGTTCGAATCCTACCGCCCCAGCCATTTTTATTATAATTGGGTTAAAGAATGGGAAAAGTAAAAATATTTTCAGGTAACTCAAATTTAGAGTTAGCAGAAGGAATAGCAAAAGAGATAGGAATACCATTAGGAAAGTGTCAGGTAAAAAGATTTAGTGATGGTGAAATTAATGTTGAAATTCATGAGAGCGTTAGAGGTGATAATATTTTTTTAATCCAATCTACATGTTTCCCAGCTAATGAAAATATTATGGAATTATTAATAATGGTTGATGCTCTTAAAAGAGCGAGTGCATATTCAATTACTGCAGTAATTCCCTATTATGGATATGCAAGACAAGATAGGAAAGTAGCACCAAGGGCACCAATTTCAGCAAAATTAGTCGCAAATTTATTGCAAACAGCTGGAATAAATAGAATGGTAACAATAGATTTACATGCTGGGCAAATTCAAGGATTTTTTGATATCCCTGTTGATAATCTATATGCACAGCCAGTAATGTTAGAATATATTAAGAAAAATAAAAATATAGAAAATTCAAATATTGTAATTGTATCACCAGATGCTGGTGGAGTTGAGAGAGCATTAAGTTATGCAAAAAAATTAAATGCTGGAATGGCAATAATTGATAAAAGGAGAGATAGACCAAATCAATCAAAAGTTTATAATGTTGTAGGTGATGTTAAAGATAAAATTGCCTTAATTATAGATGATATTGTTGATACTGCAGGGAGCTTAACAAATGCAGTTGATGTATTATTTGAAAAAGGTGCAAAAGAAGTTTATGCATGTATTACCCATCCTGTACTTTCAGGACCAGCAATAGATAGAATAAATAATTCAAATATAAAAGAACTTATAGTAACTGATACTATTCCTTTAAATGATAATGCAAAGAATTGTAGTAAAATTAAAGTACTATCTGTAGCATCACTTCTTGCAGAAGTTATTAGAAGAATCTATTCAGGTGATTCTGTAAGTTCTTTATTTAATTGATTTGGGAGGATTTATTATGGAACAGTTAAGTATGAACGCAAAAGTCAGAGATAAAATGACAAAAGGTGAATTAAAAAGATTGAGAGAAAAAGGTTATACTCCAGGGATTTTTTATGGAAGAGATGAAGAAAATTTGCCAATATACGTTGATACATCAACATTAATAAGGGTAGCGAGAAAAGCAAGAGAATCAAATGTTTTCATTGATTTAATTATAGAAAAAGGTGGAGAGCAGTTAAAAAAATTATGTCTTTTTAAAGAAGTTAATTATCATCCACTAAAGAGAGTTCCATTACATTTTGATATTTATTCTGTTAAAACTGGTGAAGAGATAGAAGTAGAAGTGCCAGTAGTTCTAACAGGTTCAGCACCTGGTGTTAAAAAAGGAGGTTTATTGCAATTAATCAGAAGAGAATTAACAATTAGATGTTTACCTAAATATATGCCTGAAAAAATAGAAATAGATGTTTCAAATTTAGATATTGGAGATGCAGTTCACATAAAAGATTTAAATGTGGAAAATGTAAAGTTCATTTATGATACTAACTTTACAATAGTAACTGTAGTACCACCTGAAAAGGAAAAGCCTGAAGAAGAAGAAGCTGAAGAAGAAATAGAAGAGAGTGAAGAATAATCTCTTAGTTGTAGGACTTGGTAATCCTGGGAATAAGTATAAAAATACTCGTCATAATATAGGATTTAAAGTTTTAGATTATATTTGTAATAGGTTTGAACTTCTATTTTTTGAAGAGAATAATTATAAATATAGTGAAAGATATTTTATTAGCAAAGGTTTAAGAAAAGATGTTTTTTTTCTTTATCCTTTAACATATATGAATAACTCAGGTGAGGCAATTAAAAATTTTTGTGAAAAATATAAATTTAATGTAAATAACAACATAGATCTTATAGTAATTCATGATGATATTGATATGAATATTGGCAAAATTAAATTAAAAAGAAAAAGTGGTCATGGTGGTCACAATGGGATAAAATCAATTATTAATAAAATTGGAACTAATGATTTTATAAGAATTAAAATTGGAATTGGAAGACCTGTTAATAAAGAATTAATCCCCGAGTATGTCTTATCTAAATTTTCAAAAGATGAAATTCCCGTTATAAAAAATAGCATTAAAAAAGCTTCAAATATATTAATTAAACTTTTTTTTAATCCAATAGAAAAAGTACAGAGTATAATAATAAATTAAGGAAAGGAGGATTCTATTATGGGTTTAAATGTATGGGCTCCACTATTGGGATTAGCAGGTGTTATTTTTGCCTTCATTTTATTTGGTTATGTTTCTAAGCAACCTTATGGAAATGAAAGAATGAAAGAAATTTCAGACATGATTCATGAAGGTGCTCTTGCTTTTTTAAAAAGAGAGTACACTATCCTTTGTGGTTTCGTCGTCATTGTAGCTATTTTATTAGGTATTTTTATTAGTCCAAAAACAGCTATTGCATATGTATTTGGTGCAATAGCATCAATGTGTGCAGGATTTATTGGAATGAGTGCTGCAACTAAAGCAAATGTAAGAACTTCCCAAGCAGCTGCTACTGAAGGGCAATCAAAAGCTTTAAATGTTGCTTTTATGGGTGGTTCTGTAATGGGAATGGCTGTTGCAGGTATCGGTCTTTTAGGTGTTGGAATCTTTTATGCAATTTGGGGTGGAGATCCAGTAACAGCACAATATTTGAATGGTTTTGGAATGGGTGCAAGTTCTGTTGCTTTGTTTTCCAGAGTAGGAGGTGGAATTTACACAAAAGCAGCTGATGTTGGTGCAGATTTAGTTGGTAAAGTTGAAGCAGGTATCCCTGAAGATGACCCAAGAAATCCTGGTGTTATTGCAGATAATGTTGGTGATAATGTTGGTGATATCGCTGGATTAGGTTCTGATATTTTTGAATCTTATGTAAATTCAATTATTGCTACTATTGCAATTGCTGCTACAACTGGTTATACAATTATTGCTGCAGATACTCATACCAGATTACTTTATATGGCATATCCTTTATTAGTTGTAGTTATCGGAATTATTTCATCAATGATTGGTGTAATTTCTATGAAGGTTTTTGAAAAAGGTAATCCTCAAAGTGCATTAAGATACACAACATTTATTGGAGCAATTTTATTTATTATCGGTTCTTTTATTGCTTGTAAATCTCTTGGACTTAAAACAGGTGCATTTTGGGCAGTATTTTTTGGATGTTTATGTGGTATAGCAATTGGATTGATTACTGAATATTACACATCATCAAAACCAATTTTTGAAATTGCTGAAGCGAGTAAAACTGGACCTGCAACTAATATTATAACAGGACTTGCTGTGGGAATGAGAAGTGTTGCTTGGCCTGTTATTTTTATCTGTATAGCTATTTTTCTTTCTTATAAATTTATTGGATTATATGGAATTGGTATTGCAGCTGTTGGAATGCTTGCAACAGTAGGAGTTACAATGAGTGTGGATGCTTATGGCCCAATTGCAGATAATGCTGGTGGAATTTCAGAAATGGCTGAACTTGGACCAGAAGTTAGAGCTATTACAGATAAGTTAGATGCTCTTGGAAATACAACTGCTGCTATAGGAAAAGGGTTTGCAATAGGATCTGCTGCATTAACTGCTTTGGCTCTTTTCTCAGCATATAGTAGTGCAGTGGGAATTAAAAATATAAATTTAGCTGATCCAATGACTGTTATTGGATTATTTATTGGTGGAATTGTTCCTTTTATAGTTGCTGCAATGACAATGACTTCAGTTGGAAAAGCTGCTTATGCTATGATTGAAGAAATTAGAAGACAATTCAGAGAAATTCCAGGATTACTTGAAGGAAAAGCAAAGCCAGATCCAAAAACATGTGTTGATATTAGTACAAAGGCAGCATTAAAAGAGATGATTGCACCAGGTTTAACAGCTGTAATTGTTCCAATTTTAGTTGGTTTTATTATTGGTCCTGAGGCATTAGGTGGAACATTAGCAGGTGCAACATTGTCAGGTGTTATGTTAGCGTTATTTATGGCAAATGCTGGTGGTGCATGGGACAATGCTAAAAAAGCTATTGAAAAAGGTGAAGTTCCTGGTGAGAAAAAAGGTGGAGAAGCTCACAAAGCAGCTGTTGTTGGTGATACTGTTGGTGACCCATTTAAAGATACATCAGGTCCTGCAATGAATATTTTAATTAAGTTAATGAGTGTTGTTTCATTAGTTATTGCTCCATTATTAAAATAAATGAAAGCCGGGTTTAAACCCGGCTTTTTTCTTTTTTTATGAGAATTATCTCTGGAAAATATAAAAAAACAAATCTTTATCTTCCAAAAAAAATTAATTTTAGACCAACATCAGATTATGTAAAAGAGAGTTTGTTTTCAAGTATAAATAGTTTTTTACCAAATTCTATTTTTTTAGATTTATTTTGTGGAAGTGGAAACATTGGTATTGAAGCATTAAGTAGAGGAGCAAAAAAAGTTTATTTTGTAGATAACAGTATTTTTTCTATTAAAGTATTAAAGAAAAATATAGATATTTTAAATATATCTAATGAAGAATATGTAATTTTTAAAAAAAGTTTTGATGTTGCAATAAAATATTTTTATGAGAAAAATATTTTTTTTGATTTAATTTTTGCAGATCCTCCATATGAAAAAGGTTTTTTTGAAAAAGTTTTAGTTAAGATTATTGAATTTAATATAGTAAAAGAAAATGGTTTATTAATGATTGAACATTCAAAAAGAGATAAATTTAACATAGAATTAAAAGAACTTGAGTTATTTAAAATATTAGAATATGGAGATAAAAAAATAAGCTTTTTTATAAGGAGATAAAATGGGAAAAATTGCAGTTTATCCTGGTTCTTTTGACCCTATCACAAATGGTCATGTTGATATAATTTGTAGGAGTTCAAAAATTTTTGATAAAGTTATTGTAGCAGTGGCAAAAAATTATCAAAAATCTCATCTTTTTTCTCCAGAAGAGAGAGTTTCTCTAATTAATGAAGTTTTTAAAGATAATCCAAAAATTATAACAGATACTTTTGAAGGTTTACTTGTTGATTATTTAAATAAAATTAATGTTTATGTTATAATAAGAGGATTAAGGGCAGTTAGTGATTTTGAATTTGAATTTCAATTAGCCCAAATTAATAGAAAATTAAATTATAAAGTAGATACAATATATATGATGGCAACAGAGGAAAATTTATATATTAGTTCAAGAATAGTAAAAGAGATAGCAATGTTAAATGGAGATGTTTCTCAATTAGTCCCACCTTTAGTTGAGGAAAAACTGAAAGAAAAATTTAAAAATTAAATGAAGTATTATTTTTATATTATTTTTTCATTTATAATCTGGAGTTCTTATGGATTATTAATTAAATCTTTTAATCTTAACCCATTTTCGCTCATTTTATATTTATCTATTTTTGGTTCAATTTTTATCTTTATTTATATTAAAAAAAAAAGTATAAGCTTTAAATTCGATTTAAAAACAATAGCTTTAATAGGACTTGCTTCTATATTATTATTTGGAAATACAATTACCTACTTTTTGGCTCTAAAATATACCTCAATTACAAACACTGTATTATCACACTATGCAGCTCCAATAATAGCTGCTTTTTTTATACCAATATTTTTAAAAGAAAAAATAGATAGAATTACAATAATTGCGCTGATTATATCTTCAATCGGTATTCTATTAATATTTTTCCCTAAGGGAAGTTTTATTATTAATAGGAATGACTTTATTGGAATTGTTTTTGGAATCTCGTCTGCAGTCTGTTATGCATTTTTAATTATTCTGGCAAAATTTTTAATAAAAAATATAGAATCGTTATTTTTAATGTTTTATGAAAATTTATATTCAATATTAATAATTTTATTATTAACTCCGATTATAAAAAATCAATTAATAGTGACAAAAACGATATTGTTACTATATTTTTTTATGGGAATAACACATAATTTTATTGCACCACTTTTATATCTGGAGGGATTAAGAAAAATAAAGGCTCAACATGCTGCTATTTTAGGATATATTGAACCTGTAAGTGCAATATTAATGGAAATTATATTCTTGAAACAGATTCCTGATTTAGGCACAATAATTGGAGGAATTTTAATAATTTTTAGTGGAATTTTAGTTGTTAAGAGTACAATATGATTACAGGAAATGTAAAACATTTAGATAAAACTCATATAAAGAGATTAGAAAAGCTTCAAAAGAGGAGAATTCCACCTTATCAAATAATTTCAATAACAGTGGCAAATACCTTAGCTAAAATTTCAAGAGAAATTTCAAAACAAATAGGTGTCATTGTTGACAGAAGTGGAAAAATAAGAATGTTTGTTATTGGGGATGAAAGAGAAATATTGTGGCCTACTATGCTTGAATTTAGATTAAATAGGTACAGATTAAGGGAAATAAGAGCAATTCATACTCATCTTAGTAATGAAGGGTTAGGGATTGATGATATTAC
>JALVYZ010000331.1 GCA_027037705.1 bacterium
AGAGGAATTGATGATAGAGATTCAAGAGAAAGAGAAATTTCTGAAATTTCAAGATTTTTAAAAAACCTTGCAAGAGAGTTAAATATTCCTGTAATTGCATTATCTCAATTAAATAGAGCAGTAGAACAAAGGTCAAATAAAAGACCTCAACTATCTGATTTAAGAGAATCTGGAGCAATTGAGCAAGATGCTGATGTTATATTATTTATTTACAGAGATGAAGTTTACAATAAAGATACAAAGGATAAGGGAATTGCAGAAATAATTATTGGTAAGCATAGAAATGGACCGACTGGAACTGTATATTTAAAATTCAATGGCGATACAACAACTTTTGCAAATCTAACCACAGAATATTATGAAGATTTTGAACCTGAAATAGAAATCCCATTTGAGTAGAAAATGAGAATATCAGAAAATACTTTAAATTCCATTAGAGAACAAGTTGATATTGTGGATGTGGTATCAAATTATTTAACTTTGAAAAGGGCTGGCTCAAATTTTAGAGCATTATGCCCATTTCATGATGAAAAAACACCATCTTTTTTTGTAAGTCCTTCAAAACAGTTATTTCATTGTTTTGGTTGTGGAAAAGGTGGAGATTTAATAAAATTTGTTAGTGAAATTGAAGGGATTAACTATTTTGAGGCTGCAGTAAAAATAGCAAAAGAGTATAATATACAAATAGAATATGAAGGTGATTCTTCATATTTAAATTATTTAAAAATAAATGAAATTGTAGCTGATTATTATCACAAAAATCTTTTAAATAATTTAGATACAAGTGATGTTAAAAAATTTTTAGAAAAAAGAGGATTAACTAAGGACATAATTGATAAGTTTTATTTAGGTTATGCAAAAAAGGGAAACAATTTAATTGAGTTTTTAAAAAATAAAGGAATTGAAAAAGAAATAGCTTTAAAATTAGGATTAATAAAAAAAGGAGATAATGGATATTATGATTATTTTAGAAATAGAATTATCTTCCCAATAAAAAATCTTAATGGTGAGGTAATAGGATTTGGTGGTAGAGTTATTGATGACAAGGATTCTCCCAAATATTTAAATTCTCCAGATACTCCTGTTTATAATAAGAAAAATGTTCTTTATGGAATTTTTGAAAATAAAGAAGATATTAAAAATTTAAAAGAAGTAATATTTGTAGAAGGATATATGGATTTAATTTCATTATATAAATCAGGAATTAAAAATTGTGTTGCCACATGTGGAACAGCTTTAACAGAAAGTCAAGTAAAATTTATATCGAGATTTACAGAAAATATATATTTCCTTTATGATGGAGATAATGCTGGAATTAAAGCAAGTGTAAGAGGAGCAATTTTATGTATAAATCAAAATATCTATCCAAAAATTATATCTCTTTTTGAAGGATTAGATCCTGATGATTATATTAATAAATATGGAATTGAAAAATTTTTTGAGTTAAAATCAAATGCTAAAGATTTAGTTGATTTCATGTATGAAAAAATAAAAGGGCTTGATTTAAATCAACTTAATATTAAATTAAAGGTGGTAAAAAAGATTCAACAGATTTACTTTGATATTGATAATCCAGTTTATAAAGATCATTTTGTAAAAAAATTTTCTGAATACTTAAATTTAGATAAAAAGGAATTAAAGAAATTTTTAAATAAATTCTTTAAAGTTAGAAAATTATCAAAAGATGAAAATATATTAACAAGAAAAGTTTTAAAATTAACAAATGAAGATAAATTAACTGCATTTATTTTACAAAATGAAAATTTTAATAATATTAATTTAAAATATTTTCAGGATAGTTTTAATATTAAAGTTTTAAAAAAATTGGGAGAAATAGATTTATTATCCTTTCAAAATAATGATGAATTTACTGAAGAAGAAAAAGAAAGAATAAGAGTTTATTTAACATATGATTTAGGATTAAATTCAGATAATGAAAAAGAGAAATTTTTTAAAGACGCTTATACTTTATTAAAAAAGAATTATTTTAAAAAAGAACATAAAAAGTTAATAAATCAACTTAAATCTGTAGAAAAAGATAATAGGTTATCTTCCGATTATAAAGAAATACTCCTGAAAATTAATAAATTAAAAGAGGAGGAAAGAGAATTATGGAGTTAGCAAGCAAAGGTTTTGATATTAAAAAGATTAAAGAGATTCGTCAATTAATTTCATATGGGAAAGAAAAGGGTTTTATCACTTTTGAAGAATTAAATAATTCTTTACCAGAAGATATAACTCCAGAACAAATTGATGATGTCATAACATTAATGGAACAGATGGATATTGAAATTATTGATGGAACTAAAAAAAATATTAAAATATCAAAAAAAATATTAGAAGAACCTTCATCTGTAGAAGATGAAGAAGAGTTGCAAGAGCTTGAGGAAAAAATTGTAATTGATGATGATAACTATAAAACTTCAGATCCCATAAAAATATATTTAAAAGAGATGGGGAATATTAAAGTTTTAACAAAAGAAGAAGAGTTTGAATTAGCCAAAGAAATAGAAACTAATGAAAAAATAATTTTGTCTAAAATAATTAAATCTCCAATTTTAATAGATGAAGTTATTAAATTAAAAGAATTAATTGAAAGTAGAAAGATTGGTATTAGAGATATAACAAGAGATATAGAGGAAGAGCTTGAAAATTATGAATTCGAGGAAAGTTCAGATATGTATGAATTTGTAAGTGAAGAAGAGGAGGCTCAAACAAAAAGGATTCTTGAACTGATAGATAGAATTAAAGAATTAAAAGAAGAAAGTGATAAGATAAAAGAAAAAATAGAATCTACAACAAACAAAAAAGAGAAAAAAGCATTATTAGAAGAATTTGAAAAAAATAGAAAAATTATAATTTCATTAATTGAGCAGATTAATCTTAAGAATAAACAACTATTGTCAATAGTAGAAAAATTTAAATCTATGAAGAAAAAAATAGATGAAATTGAAAAAGAAAATAACTCTTATAAAAATATGATAAAAGATTTAGATAAAAATTATGAAAAAATTATTGAAAGTGAGGAATATGCACAGAAATTTGCAAAATATCCTTTGACTGTAAAAAGAGTTGTTGAAATAGCTAAAAAATATAAAGAGAATCTTGAAAAAATAAAAGAAATTGAAACTAAAACTGGATATCCAATAGATGAATTTAAAAAAGTTTACTGGGAAATTGTTGAAGCAGAAAGAAAAGTTACAGATGCTAAAAATCAATTAATTCAAGCAAATTTAAGGTTAGTTGTAAGTATTGCAAAGAAATATGCAAATAGAGGATTGCAATTTTTGGATCTTGTTCAAGAAGGTAATATTGGATTAATTAAAGCCATTGATAAATTTGAATATCAGAGAGGTTATAAATTTAGTACTTATGCTACATGGTGGATTCGTCAGGCAATTACAAGGGCAATTGCAGATCAGGCAAGAACAATAAGAATTCCTGTTCATATGATAGAGACTATTAATAAATTATTGAGAACATCTAAAGCTTTAGTGCAGGAATTGGGAAGAGAGCCAACTCCTGAAGAGATAGCAGAAAAAATGGATATGCCTGTTGAAAAAGTAAGAAAAGTGATGAAAATTTCAAAAGAACCTATATCTCTCGATACTCCAATTGGAGAAGATGAAGATAGTTTACTTGGTGATTTTGTTGAAGATAAAAGAGTAATTGATCCAGCTGAAGCAACAATAAGAATTTCACTTGCAGAAGCTACAAGAAAAGTACTTGCAAGTTTAACACCAAGAGAAGAAAAGGTTCTGAGAATGAGATTTGGTATTGGAGAAAGATGCGATCATACTTTGGAGGAAGTTGGTAAAGATTTTAAAGTAACAAGGGAAAGAATTAGACAGATTGAAGCTAAAGCATTAAGAAAATTGAGACATCCTAATAGAAGTAAAATTTTAAAGATGTTTTATGAAGAATAATTTTAAGGAGGTTATAAAATGAGTGTTAAATATCCAAAGATCGGTTACAAAGTAGTAGCAAAAGTAGTTGAAACAAAAGGCGATTGTACAATTGGGATGAAACCTGGAGATGAGTTTGAATTAAGCGTTCACAGATGTGGTGATTTTTGTGGTTTATTTTATCATAATATTTTACAATGGATAACTACATTACAGTTTGGTGGAAAATTCCCAATTGGAGACGATCCAGATGTAATGGTTTGGGAATGCCCTAATCCCAATAATAGAGTAAAAGTTGAATTAAGAAGAGTGAAAGAATAAAAAGTTTTGCAGGCAGATTTAATTGCTGCCTGCAATCTCTTTATAAAAATTAAAGAATTCTTCTAATTTTTTTTCTTTATTGAATTTTTCTAATACTATTTTTCTTGATTTTTCTCCAAAATTTTTTCTTAAATCTTTATTTTTTACTAAAATGTTTAGTTTTTCTGCTAATTGTTCAATGTTATTTTTTGAATCTATTAAATAGCCATTTTTATTATTAACAACAGTATCAATAATAGCTCCTTTTTTTACTGATACAATAGGAAGACCAGTTGCCATAGCTTCAAGAATAGCTCTGCAAGTACCATCAGTACCTTCTTCTAATAAAACAAATATATCTAGATTCCTTAGTAAATCAGGTAATTTTTCTTTTAAATATCCTGTGAAAATAACTTTATCTTCTAATTTTAATTCTTTTACTAATTTTTCTATGTTAGATTTATATTCTCCTCTTCCAGTTAAAATTAACTTAACTTTATTTGTATCTGATATTTTTTTAAAAGCTTTTACTAAATATTCATGACCTCTATGCTTTTGAAATCTTGCAACCATCCCAATCTTTATATAATTATCATCTTTTAAAAATTTTTCTCCGTTAGAATTAAATTTATTTGTATCTACCCATCCTGATATTATTTTAATTTTATTTTGTGGTATGTTATTATATTTAATTAAATTATTTTTGTACTCAGAGCAAACAGTATGAATGAAATTATTTTTATTCAAAATAAATTTTGAAAAAGGCTTCTTTAAAGATGATTTAGTATTATGAATACTTCTTATAATATTGATTTTTTTATTTATTGTTAAAATAGAAAGAATATTCTCTAAGCTATAATGCACATGTATAATATTAGGGGAGAAATCTTTTATGATTTTTTTTAAATTAAAAAAATCTAAACAAAAATATATTGGATTAAATTTTTTATATAATTTTAATTTTTCAGAATAATTAATTTTTTTAATTTTTAAAATTTCTTTAAGATTGCCAGAAGGAATTGTTCGAATAATTAATAATGTATCTACGCCTTTATTTTGTAAATACTCTACAATATCAACTGCATATGTGGCTGAGCCTGTCCATTTTGATGTGCTAATAATATGTAATATTTTCATTTTTATTAACTTATCTAATTAGTCGTGAAGGAATATTAATTATTTAAAAAAAAATCAAGAATTTTTATTGAATTTTTTTAATCTTTAATGTATAGAAAAAATATGAAAAGGTATATTGTCTTAATTTTTATAATTTTTTTGGCATCATTTTTATATGCACAAGATAAAAATGATTTTAATACATATCTTTTATTAAATAAAAACTTTTTTTCAATAAAAAGCTCAACTGATTCTTCTAATTTTGATTTTCAAGAAAATTTTATAAATAGATTAAAAGAAATAGATGTAAAATCTGATTATACTTTAAAATTTAAAACTAAAAAAAGTGATTTTTCCATAAAATTAAATAAAATTAATGACGAAAATGTAGATTTAAAAATTCATGAGAAAGATTTTATAGATTTTAAAAGTTTTTCTTTTAATTATAAACAATTATGGAAATACAATATTTCCACATCATTAGCTTATTTTTTTAAAAAATATTCTAATTTTCAATTTTTAGATACAGATTTCGAAAAAAAAGGATATTCATTTAATATCACAAAATATATTAAATCAAATAAATTTAGCTTAAGTTATGAAAAGATAGACTTATCATCTGATAAAACATATGAAGATATTTATATAGAAAATGAGGAAAAAGATAAGCTAACTTTAAGCTATCAATTAAATTTAAATAAAAATTTTTCTGTTATATTTTTATACTCTTTAACAAAATATAACAATAATGAAGATGAAGATGAAGATCTTTTTTTTACAGGTTTAAAATATAAATTTGATTTTTTCAAAAATTTAGAATAACCCCTCATTTATGCCTACAAAAAAATTTTCCTTTTATAAATTAGTAGATGGTACAATAGAGATTGATGGTATTAGAATGCATCAAACATTAAAAAAAACTCCGTTGCAAGATGCTAAGGACAAGGTTAAGTTATTAAAAATTAGAAATGGATATAAAGTTTTAGACATTTGTACGGGCTTAGGTTATACTGCTATTGAAGAGTCTAAAAAAGCGTCGTTTGTTATTACTATTGATAATGATTGGAATGTTATTGAGAAAGCTAAGGAAAATATTGATTCAAGAGATTTATTTTCTTCTCCCAATATTCAGATAGTCTTAGGTGATGCAGAAGAAATTATAAAAACTTTTCCCGATAATTTTTTTGATGCTATAATGCATGACCCACCAAGATTTTCAAGGGCAGGTCACTTATATTCTTTTAAATTTTATTCAGAATTATATCGTATATTAAAAAAAGGAAAATTATTATTTCACTATACTGGTAAGCCAGGAGAGAAGAGAGGATTAAAATTCACAAAAGGAGTAAAAAAGAGATTGAAGGAAGCTGGATTTTCATCTATAATTTGGATTGATGATTGTTTAGGATTTTTATGTAGGAAATAAAAGGAGGATAAAGATGGAAAAATGTAAAAGAGATATAATTTTAAAAGATTGTGGCTGTACTTATGAACCTTGTTCAAAGAAGGGAAAATGTTGTGATTGTATAAAATATCATAGAGATATGAATCAACTTCCTGGATGTTTATTCCCCCCTGAAGCTGAAAAAACATATGATAGGAGTATAAAATATTTTTGTGAAGTAATGGAGAAAAGAGGTTATAAATTAATATAAGATGGATAAAAAGTTAAAAGCTGCTGCGTTAAAATATGAAAAGTTTAAAAATAATGCACCAAAAATAGTTGCTAAAGGAAAAGGATATATTGCTGAAAAAATCATTGAAATAGCAAAAGAAAATAACATCCCTATAAAAGAAGATCCTGACTTAATTGAAATGCTTTATAAATTAGATATTTATGAAGAAATTCCAGAAGAATTGTATAAGGTAGTTGCTGAGATTTTTGCCTATATTTATAAAATTTCAGGAGACATGAAAAAATGAATTATATTGAAAAATATGAAAAAAAAACTCCCACATCAAAAAAACTTTATTTAAAACAATTAAATGTAATGCCAGGTGGTGTTAGCCATAATATAAGATACTTTCCTCCATACCCTTTATTTATAGAAAAAAGTTGTGGCTCTAAAGTATATGATGTTGATGGAAATGAATATATTGATTTATGGATGGGGCATTATTCAAATATTTTAGGACATAACCCACCTGTTGTAAAAGAAGCTGTAAAAAAATTATATGATATTGGTATTCATACTGGATGTGTTAATCCATATGAATTAAAGTTAGCTAATAAAATAATTAAACTTGTCCCATCAGTTGAGATGGTGAAATTTTGTTGTTCAGGAACAGAAGCTACAACTTATGCAATTAGATTAGCGAGAGCATATACAAAAAAAGAGGTTGTTCTTAAGATTGCAGGAGGATGGCATGGAGCTGGAAGTGAATTAACTAAGGCGATTAAATTTCCATATAATAATAAAATGAGTTCTGGTATTCCAGATGATTTATTGAAAAAGACTGATTATATTTTTTTTAATGACATAGAAAAAAGTTATGAGGTAATAAAAAAATATAAAAATAATTTAGCATGTATAATTATTGAACCTGTTATTGGTGAGGGAGGATTTTTACCTGCTAATACAGATTATCTACAATTTTTAAGAGA
>JALVYZ010000332.1 GCA_027037705.1 bacterium
ATTGTTGATACAAGTTTACCTGAATTGTCAGCGCCAGGATTTAATTTTGCATGAATTAATTTATTTTCTGTTCTTGCTTTTGAAATAAAATATTTTCCCTGTAATGCATCTTTAACTTTAATTGCATTTTCTGGACATATTCTATAACAAAGTAAGCAATGTTCACAATCAATATGATTTATTTTAGCTTTATCATTAATAACTTTAATAGCATTGTAGTTACAATTTTCTTCACATATACCGCAACCTGTGCATTTATTTTCAATTACTTCACAATCTTTTCCAGAATAAAAATCAAACTCCTCTTCTATTATTGGTTCAAGAATAATATGCATATCTGCAGCATCAACATCACAATCTACAATTATATCATTTTTATCCAAAAAGAAGGAAAAAGCTGCAGTATATGTAGTTTTGCCAGTGCCTCCTTTTCCACTAAGTATTAATATTTCTTCCATTCTTTTATCCTCTCATAAGCAGTATAAAAATAATCTTTATATTGATCATCTATTTCAACCACAGGAATCCCCTGTGAGTAACATTCTGCAATTTTTAAATCATGTGGTATTTTACTTAAAATAGGGATATTTTTTTCTTTGCAAAAATATTCAAGTTTATTATCTCCAATATCATATCTATTTATAATAACTCCATATGGTATATCAAAATTTTTTATCATTTCATATGTTAACTTAAAATCATTAAAGCCAAATGGAGTTGGTTCTGCTACTAAAACAATAAAATCTGACTCTTTAATAGATGCAATTGTAGGGCAAGTAACTCCAGGTGGTGAATCAAATATAAATATTTCATAATTTTTAAAAATTTCAAGAGCTTTCTTTTTTGTTTTTTCGATTAAAGGAACAGAAATTGGTTCTTTTATTTTTAACCTACCTTCCATAAAACCAGAATTATTCCATTTAATAATTCCATGTTCCTTTTTTCCATATTTTAAAGCATTATGTGGACATAATTTAATACATGCGGTACATCCTTTGCATAATTCAGGAAATAGATACCATTTATCATTTGTAACAAAAATAGCATTAAATTCACAATATTCAGAACAGTTTCCACATAGGGTACATTTTTTTTTATCAACTTCTGGGATTGTTAAGAATGAAACTTCTTCATTAAAGTTGTTATCATTTATAAAAATCATAGAGTTTGGCTCTTCTACATCAAGGTCAATTAAACAGGTTTTAAAATTTTTTCTCAAAGTGTAATATAAATTTACTGAAAAAAAGGTCTTACCTGTTCCTCCTTTACCACTTGCAACAGCTAATTTCATTTTAAATTCTCCTTAACCTGGCTAATGGCGTAAGGTGTAAAACTATTAAATTTTTATTACACCTACGCCATTAGCCTTATTTTGTTCTCTTACTCATTTTCTGCTTGATTAGATAATTCATTTTCAAGTTCATTTATTCTCTGTTCTAAAAATTCCTTTTGGGATTTTAAAAATTCAAGTTCATCTTGAAGAGAGTAATTTGCCCACCATCTCCAGCCAAATCCTCTACCAAACCCAGGTCCAAAGCCTCTTCTGAAACCTCTACCAAATCCTCTTCTATATGCATATCCTCCACCACAGGGACCTAATCCCCATCCTGTTCCTGGTCCCATTCCCCATGGTCCAGTTCCATCAAATCCTGGCATTTTATATCACCTCCTTTTTTTATTAGTGTTAGTGTTGGTGATAGTGTTAGTTTTAAATTTTTCATTATAATAAGGCCTCAACTAACCTAAATTATCATTAACTAACCTTTACAACCTCCCATCGCCTATAGCCAAGAGCCTCTTGCCTAATTACTAATTTTTCATTATTAAATATTAATTAACCTCCTACTCCACATTCTTGACTATCTTTTTTTCTTCTACCTTCTACCTTCAACCTTTATTTACCACCATCTTCTTCCAAATCCTCTACCTCTGCCAAAGCCTCTTCCTCTTCCAAATCCAAAACATCTACCAAACCATCTTTTTCCCCATCCAAACCAACCTCTTCCTGCTCCCCAATGTGGTGCAGGATTTCCTGCATTTAAACATGGACCAAGACCTCTACCTGTGCCTGGTCCTTGACCTAATGGTCCAGTTCCATCAAATCCTGGCATTTAAATCACCTCCTTTTTTGTTAGTGTTAGTGTTAGTGTTAGTGATGGTGTTAGTTTTTCATTATTCATTTTTCATTTTTCATTAAATAAGGACTCCCGACTCCGCACTCCAGACTCCTAACTCCCGACCGTTTCCTACCATCCCCTGAATCTATTCCTGCAACATCTTCCATGTCCAAATTGTTTTGCAAGATTGTTAATTCTTATACTTCCACAAGAGGGACATTTTTTTATTGGTGTTCTATACATTGGAATCTGTATCGTATGCCCACAAT
>JALVYZ010000333.1 GCA_027037705.1 bacterium
TAAATAAAGCAAAAAAAGAACTAGCAGAACACACAGACATAATATTTGACTATGAAGAAATAAAAACAGGTAGAAAAGTAACTCATTTAAAATTTATTATTCAACCAAATCCTAAAAAGAGCTTGCAGGAAAAGAAAAAAGCTCAAAATTATGATTTAAAAAGCCTAAAATACTTTGTATCTTTCTTGAGAAAGAATTATAATGGAAATTATAGAACATTTGGATACAAAACAATAGATGACAAAATTTACTGGTTAAAAATGAGCGGTAATGGTTTAGTATATGGAACAGGAGAACACGGACTAAAAGACTTTAATTCTTTTGAAAGTGAAAAGATTTATAAAATTTGGTATGAAATTGCAAAAGAAAATGAAGAATATTATGAACTCTTAAAAAATGGTCTTGATTTTGAAGATGTTTATAAAAGAGATGCTGACTTTAGGCTAAACTTTAACAAAATAATTGAGGAACTAAAAGAAAAAGGAAAAATATGAGTAACTTTTGAAGTTGTTGTTATAATCGTTATAGTTTTATATTTGATGGAGGATTTAAAATGAATGGGATACTATTAGGAATAATTGGAGGATTAATTGCATTAATAGGAATTATTGTGATTTTTAACCAAGAGAAACATTCTACAAGACAAGAACAATAATTTTGTTTGTCGAATTTACTTAAATTTACAAACTTTTTAAGTAATCCTAAAATCAATTTTACACCCTAAGGCATTAGCATATTTTACTAATGTCATTAAATTAGGAACATATTTATTGCTTAAACTTTCAAGTCTCGAAATATTAGATTTTGAAGTATTCATTCTCTTTGCAACTTCTTCTTGAGTTAATCCTTTTTTTAATCTTGCTTGAAGTAATTGTTTTTTTATTTCAAAAATTGGTTTTAAATCTTCATACTCTTTTTTAACTTCTGGATTAGAAAGAGCTTTTGTTTTAAACTCATTAAAAGTTACCATTTTCTAACTCCTTTTTTCTTTGTAATGCAATTTCTAATTCCTTTTTAGGAGTTTTTTGGGATTTCTTAATAAAAGAGTGCAATATCACTATTTTTTGTCCTTTTTGATAGCAAAATATACTTCTTCCTATACCTTCTTTACCTTTTGCCCTTATTTCTAAAAGTCCATTATCCAAATGCTTAATATAAGGCTCTCCTATAGTAGGACCAAGTTCTTGTATAAGCTCAAAAATATGTAACAACTTTGCTAAAATTTTTGGTGGAAACTTTAAAGTTTCTTTTTCTACTTTTTTGTTAAAAAATAATATTTGCCATTTCATAATACTATGTTATCAAAAATGATAACTTATTGCAAATAATTACTTAACATAATTTTTTTACTATAGAATATGGTATCGTATTGCATACTCAAGTAAACTGAAAAGCAGTATAAAAATAAGCCTTTAAATTGTGGATTTACTATAATTTTGCTATAATCTAGTATAATTTTAGTATAAATAATATCTAAATTTAGTATAGTGAAGTATATAAAATCGGCATAAAAAAGTAGTATAAATTTTGTTTCAAAAAATTTGAACTTTGTTCCCATAATTATAAATATTAACATTTAGGAGCACTTGTATGGAAGACTACAAATACTCAACAATTGAAGAAATTATCAAAAAAAATTCTCACCTAAAAAATGAAGAACTTGCAAAAAAAATTGGAAAAAGTATCTCTTGGGTGAAAGCCTTCAAAGCTTTTATGAGAGCTGAAGACAAAGAAAAATATAAAGATACAAAAAACCCAATTTATAAAGCAATTTATAACATTTGGATTAAAGACCCAAAAGCTCAAAAAAAAGAAGAGGAAAAAAATTTATTAAAAAAACTGCAAAAAGAATTAAAAGAGTGCGAAGAACTGCTGGCAGATTATCAAAATGATTTTTTTGAGTGTAAAGACCAATACAAAAAGCTAAAAGAAGATTATGGCTATCTTTTAAGAAATTTTGAAAAAGAAAAAGAAAAAATTGAAAATGAATTAAACAAACAATACTCATATGTTGTAAAAGAATTGTTTAAGGTAAAGGAAGAATTAGAAGAAGAGAAACTTGAATATAAAGGAAGAAAATTAGAATATCTTGAAAAAGAAATGAAATTAAAAAAGACTATAAAAGGATTGATAATTCTCTTAATAATTGGACTTATTATATGCTTATTCAAATTTACTCATTAAAAGCCATTTAGAGCTACTTTAATCCTTTTAAGCTATATACCCCTTTAAAATTCTCTCGCGTGGCTCAGAGGGGTTGGAAAGGGCATAAAATGAGCTATTTTTTTATAAGGAGTAATCTTAACTCAAAAAAGTAACTTAAAAGAGAAACTAAAAAAAATTTTCTTTAATTCAAAAACTTTCAATATAATCCAAGAGCTTTTG
>JALVYZ010000334.1 GCA_027037705.1 bacterium
GGGATAATGCTTGTTCCAGAAGGTGCTGGGGTTTTTCCAAATATGAGTGTTTATGATAATCTATTAATGGGAGCATATACTGTAAAATCAGAAGAGAAAAGGCAGGAGATACTTGAAAGTGTTTATATGCTTTTTCCAAGATTAAAAGAGAGAAAAAATCAATTAGCAGGCACTTTAAGTGGTGGAGAAAGACAAATGCTTGCAATTGGAAGAGCTTTAATGGCTGACCCTTCATTGATTTTGCTTGATGAACCTTCATTGGGATTACAGCCTCTTTTTGTTAAAAGAATGTTTCAGGTTATTAAAGATTTAAAAGATATGGGAAAAACAATTTTACTTGTGGAACAAAATGTTTCAAAAAGTCTTGAAATTGGAGACAGAGCCTATGTGCTTGAAAATGGGAAAATAGTGCTTCATGGAGATTGTAATAAACTTATAAATGATGATTATGTGAAAAAGGCTTATATGGGATTTTGATAAAAGTATATGCGTAAATGCGTTTATGCGTAAATGAGTTAATGCGTTATTGTGGAAATAATTGGAGGGGGGAAGATGAAAAAGGTTAGATTTAATTTAAATGGAGAGGATGTTGAGATAAAAATTGATGATGGAGAATTGCTTTTAGATACATTGAGAGATAGATTAAAAGTTAAGAGTGTTAAACATGGTTGTGGAATTGGAGAATGTGGCACATGCACTGTTTTAATTAACAATGAGCCTGTTTATTCATGTCTAACATTAACAGAAAGTATTGAAGGAAAGAGTATTACAACAGTTGAAGGAATAAAATTTAATGAATTAAAAGAATCTTTTTTAAAAACAGGAGCTGTTCAATGCGGTTTTTGCACTCCTGGAATGATTCTCGTTGCATATTCACTTTTAAATAAAAAAAAGAATCCATCAAAAGAGGAGATAAAATTAGCAATATCTGGTAACCTTTGCAGATGCACAGGTTACAATCAGATTGTTGAGGCAATAGAAAATGTATGCAAAGATTAAATCAAAAATTTTAAAACCACTTAATTTAAAAGAATTTTTTTCAATGATTCATCAGATAAAAAATTTTAAAATAATTGCTGGAGGCACAGATTTATTAATTAAGATAAAAGAAGGTAAAATCTCCTACGATTATCTCATTTTAATTACTGAAATTGAAGAACTTAAAACTCTTAAAGAGGAAGAAAATCATATAATTTTAGGGGCAGCTAACAGATTTTCAGAAATTTTAAATTTTCAACCTGTTAAAAGCTTAAATGCATTGTATCAGGCAATATCTCAGATAGGTTCTCCTCAAATTAGGAATATGGCAACCATTGCTGGAAATATAGTTAACTCTTCTCCTGCTGCAGATTCAATACCTCCACTTATATTGTTTAATTCAAAATTGTTAATTTCAAATGGAGATAAAATTAGAGAGCACAATATGATTGAACCTTTAAAATTAGACAAAGATGAGATTTTAGTTTCAATTAAAGTTGAAAAGATTAAAGGTAAAAGTGGTTACATAAAGATTGGGAAAAGAAAGGTAATGACAATTTCAAGGTTAAATCTTGCATATTTAAAAGATGAAAATGAAAAATGGAGATTTGTTGTTGGTGCAATGACTCCATATCCTGTGAGAATGAAAAATCTTGAGTCCGTTGTGAATTCTGAAAATATTACTAAAAAAAGGATTTCATCTGCAATTGAGGAGGATATACTTTCTAATTCAGATTATAGACCTTCATTTAAGTATAAAATGCCAGTTTTAAAAGATTTAATATGGAGTTTGCTATGAATTTCATTGGAAAACCTTTAACAAGAGTTGATGCTCTTGATAAAATTGAAGGAAAGCCTGTGTATGCAGGAGATTTTGAATTTAAAGGTATGCTTTTTGGAGGAATTTTAAGAAGCAGAGAGTTTCATGCAGAAATTGTTAGCATGGACACTTCAAAAGTAAAAGGAGTGAAAATCTTTACTTCAAAAGACATTCCTGGAGAAAATCTTTATGGAGTTATTACAAAAGACCAGCCATTTTTAGCAGAGAAAAAGGTGAGATTTTATGGAGAGCCAATTGCTCTTGTTGTTGGAGAAACCTATGACGATGTTTATGAAGCAATTAATTCAATAAAAGTTGAATATAGACCTCTCCCTGTTATTAAATCCGCCGAAGAGGCAATGAAAGAGGGTGCTGTAAAGATTCATGAAAATGGGAATATATTAGCTTTTAAAAAGGTTGTAAAGGGAAATATTGATGAATTAGATAAAAGCTCTCATCTTGTTATTGAAAATTTATATGAAACTTCATTCCTTGAACATATGTTTCTTGAAACAGAATCAGGTGTTGGATACTATGATGAAAAAGAGGATAAAATTGTTATAATTTCATCAA
>JALVYZ010000335.1 GCA_027037705.1 bacterium
TCCTTCTTTCAGGAGCCAGTTAGCCCATCTTTTAGCATCCTTTGTTTTGTAGCTTAATCTCCTTCCTCTATTTGTAGCAATAAAAAAAATCGGTTTTATACCAAATGAAATGTCAAATTCCAGTATTTCAGGAATATTATGCAATCTACCGTTTTTTAATAAATCCAATCTTTTTTTCGCAATCTCTAATGGGAGCCCATTCTGTATATCTACTAACAGATTTTTTAAAAAAGCAATTAAAAATGTATCCCTGTAATGTTCCTTAAAAAAAAGATGATCAACATCGTGAGAGATAATCACTTTCATGCTAAAAATATTGCCTCTTAAAAAACTTTAATATCATTTCAATAGGTAACCAAGCCTTATTAATCCTGTAATAGAGGGTTAAATCACCGCCAAATCCTCTAAAAAATTTTTCTATGGAGGGGATCATGGAGCCTTCAAAGTCAAATATTTTAAGTCCCATTTTTTTAGATTCTTGTATGGCATGCCATACAAGAAGTGCACCTGCACTTGAATGACTCATTTCGGGATTGTGAGCAGGAATCAGATTATAAGAAATGTTTTTATCGAAGATCATATACAAAGTGGATACCGGAACACTTGAGTCATAGGCGACGAACAATTTTGCATTTTCTCCGCCGGGAGGAAATCTCTCTAAGATTTTTTGCATAACCGTTTTCGGATATTTTTTATTCTGCCTATTGAATACTTTATTGACAAGATCAATTAAGATATAGACTTCACTGGTTTCTTCAATAAGAATTCCATCTTTTAAAGCCCTTTTTATATTCCGCCTCCTCTCAGGAGAAAAATTAAAAAAAATTTCTTCCTGATCCTGGAGTAAATTGATTCTGTAAGTACATAGTGGAACAACTTTATAATTCTTCCAAAAAAAAGGCAGATTATCATAAATTCCTGGACTAAGTTGTATAGAAACAATCACTGCTTTTTGAGTGTCTATATATTGTGCCATTGTTTTTATTATTTCTCTTCTCTCATTTAACTTAGTGACTTTCTTTTCTGCTAACGAATTATAAAACGGCCCAATTGAAGGGGTATACGGTGGATTTAGTAGAATTTTGAGACCAGATATCCTTTTTTCATAATAAATAAATCCACCAATCAAAGTTCCATTTTTATCAAAAATACCAACTCTTCTGATGTGTGGCTCGAAAATTTCTGTCCATTTTATGGATTGAAAAATGGTTCCATGCTTCTCCACCAGTTCATCCCACTTGGCAAAATCTTCTTTACCAATTAACCGGGCAAAAAATCTGCTCATATTTTTCACGATTTAGAAATTTTTTGATATAAATATATCAATTTTTGACTTTCCCTTTCCCAGTTAAACTCCTTTTCTACCATATAACGTCCAGCAGAAGAAAGACTCGCATATAATTCTTCGTCATTAAGAATCCGGGCGATTTTTGAAGCTATATCCTTTGGTGAGAACGGATCAGCAAATAATGCAGATCTCCCAAAAAGTTCTCGCCAAAAAGGGAAATCTGACATTACCATCGGAAGTCCGGCTGCCATATACTCAAACGCTTTAACAGGCAAACTTTTCAAATAATTTGGATTAGGATATAGAAGCACTATACCAAGGTCAGCTTTTTTCAGATAACTGTAAACTTCATCCATATTGACAGCCCCCAGATATCTCGTATTCTTCCAGCCGGGCATACTTTTACATTGTTCAAAAAAATAGCTATCCTGCCAATTTCCAAGAAGCCACAGTTCACTGTCATCCAGCAACTCCATAGCCGAGATAAGTTCCTTTATTCCCCTTATTCTGGATAAACCGCCCGCGTAAATCACCACGTGCTCCTTTTGTTTAGACAGATTGACAGGCTTTGCCTTATCAACAAGCTCAAGAATTACGAGATTTCTCACAACATGGGTTTTCTTCGAAGGAAATTTATGGGCTATAAAAGGTGTAGCAGCTATAACAGCGTCAAATATAAAAGACGAAACTTTTTCTGTATAAGTAACTATTCCGGCAATTAATTTTCTTAGCCAATGGACTTTTATCCATGGTTTATCTTCTATCTGCCCCGCAACATCTTCGTGTGCGTCATAAATAACTTTTTTACCTAAAACTTTTAAAAAGAGACCAACAGGAATTAATTCGGGGTCATGAAAGTGACAAACATGACATTGTTCTGCTAAAGCTTTTGTAAATATTTTAAAAGGAAGAACTATCATTCTCTTCAATCGGCTTAAAGTTTCGCCAACTGAGATTATCTGAACTCCATCTCTGATCTGTTTTTTCTCGGCTGGAACAATGTATTTCACCCCATATCCAATCCTGGAAAGTGTTCGTGCTTCTTTAAAAAAAATTCTATCATCAAATGGACCATGGGCAGA
>JALVYZ010000336.1 GCA_027037705.1 bacterium
GGTGCTGCTGCAAGACTTGTTCATAAAGGGGACCTAATAATTATTGCATCTTATGTAATGGTACCAGAAGATAAAGTTGATAGTTTCAAGCCTAAATATGTATTTGTAGATGAATTTAATAGAGCAAAATAGATACTACAAAACAGATATTTTCATTGATATTAATGGGAATATTTATAAAAATAAAATTTTTAAAATTGAAAATGGTCATGTAAAATTCTTTGAAAAAGTTGAAAAAAAGGAGATTATAGAGTTAAATAGTATTGTTTTCCCTTCTTTTGTCAATGCTCACACTCACCTGGAATTAACGAATATTAATAAATCTGATTTAAATTTTTCTTCTTTTGTTGACTGGGTTATAAGTTTAATTAAAGAGAAAAGAAAAAAAGATGAAAAATTTTTTTTAAATTCATATTTAAAAGGTAAAAATCTTTTAAACAATTATGGGATATATGCTTTTGGAAATATTTTAAGTCCATTTTTATATGATAAAATTCCAGAAAATGATAAAGAATTCAATTTTGTTGAGATTATTGAGTATAACAAGAACAACATAGAAAATATAAATTTAAATTACCCTAAAGTCTCCCCTCATTCTTTTTTTTCTGTTCATCCTGATTTAATTGAAAAGATATTAAAACTAAATAAACCTATTTCTATTCATTTTTTTGAATCAAAAGAAGAATATGAATATTTAATTCACAACAGAGGTGATATTCCTGAAAAATTATATAGTTTTACAAATTTAAAGCCATTAAAATACAATTTGGACTATTTTTTAAATTTTTTGAAAAAAGTACAAAATGTCCAGCTTGTCCATCTATGCAATCTACCAGAGGATTTAAAACCATTAATAATAAAAAGAAAAAATGAATTACACTTCACATTATGTCCAAGAAGTAACAAAAAATTTGGCTTAAAATCACCTTATTATTTTTTTATAAAAAACAATATTCCTTTTTCTTTAGGGACAGATAGCTTATGTTCAAACGATGATTTGAATGTAGTAAATGAAGCAAAATTTATATTTGAAGATTTAAAAGATGAATTTGATAAAGAACAATTAGCTAAAATATTATTTTTATGTTTAACAAAATGGGGATATAAATCAATCTTTTTAAATACTATTATTTATGTTTATATTTCTAACTTTACCTCTTATAACAACTTTTATTTTTATGATTTTTTAGAGTATCATTCAATTATGAATAAAAATTAATTTTCTATTGACTTTAATATTTTTTTTTGATAATTCAGAATCAAAATATGTTTGAAAAAAATCAGGAGGAATCGAAATGAGAAAATTTATATTTCTTTTGGCTTCCTTTTTTATTTTTATTTCAGTTAATTTTGCATGGTCTGCAACTATTGTTGGAAATCAAACATGGGCAATAGTTGCAAATTATTATGAACGTACAATTTCCACCATAAATCTAAGCACAGATCCTCCAACTGTTTATGGTCCCTTTCTTTCTGGGCAATTAGGTGATAATGATACATATTTACTTGATGTTGTTGTAACATCTGATGGACATTATGCCCTTGTTACAAACTTTGTTGAAGAAAAGGTTTATTTTATTGACCTTTCAAATCCCACAAATCCATCTCTTGCAGGAAGTGTAGACATTGGTTTCCGCGCTGAAGATATTGCAATTACTCCTGACAATAAATATGCATTGGTTACTGATGGTAGTGGAATTCAACAAATAGCACTAATTGATATATCCTCTATGAGTTTAAAAACAACTTATACATTATCTGACAATCTCACTGCAACCTGTGTTGCTACCAACGGAAATTTAGTAGTAATATGTGCTTATGACAATAATTCATTAATATATGGACAATTTGATCCTGATAATGTTATTTCATCAGAAAATATTATAACAACAAATAGGCCTATAAATGCAACTTTCTCCCCAGATGGTCAGACTTTACTTGTAGCCAATGCACTTAATGCCTCTATTAGCGTATTTCAAGCATCAGGTAGTACAATTACTCCAGGGACACCATCTACTATAGGAGTCCCGGACTACCCACAATCAATAGCTTTTTCTCCAGATGGGACAAAAGCATATTTAGTATCAGTTGGGCCATCTCCAGATAATTTATCATGGCTACAAATAAATGGTCCAGGAAATGTAAGTTTAGGAGAAGCTGGAGTAGCTGAACTTTTATCTGATGTAAATGGTTATTTATATGGTGTAGATGTTCTTGCTATAACTCCAGATGGGAATTATGCTTTAGCTGGAAACCCAAATGTTGATGATAGTGGAAATTCAGATAATGTATCATTAATTAATTTATCTGATTTTTCTGTTACATCAATTAATACAAACACGCAATATCCTACTGGAATTGCTGT
>JALVYZ010000337.1 GCA_027037705.1 bacterium
TAAAGTAACATTGGACCAATAGCCATTACAATAATTGATGTATATGGAATTGAAAGAATTTCAACCATAATGAAAGATATGGTTCCCATTATTGGTGGCGTAACATAAGCAATAGATCCAACTGTTGCAACAATACCTGCTGCAATTAAAGTATCATACTTTGCTCTGTCATACAAATCTTTTGTTATTGTTGCTACAAATTGCGTATCAGCCGCACCTGAACCTGAAAATAATCCCATAAAAACACCAAGAATACTTGATGTCCTGCCAGGTGATGCTGGGCTTTTCCCTACAATTGATAAAGCAATATTAGAAATAACTTTACCAAAACCAAGTGCTGAAATTAAAGCTCCTAATGTTGTAAAATAAACAAGATACTTTAAAGAAACACCTGTAATAACCCCAAATAAACCAGCTTCTGTTTCACAGTATAACTTCCCAAGAAGCATATCTATGTCAAAACCAGGACCGGCAAATGTTCCTGGTATATAGTTTCCATAAACATTGTAGATTATGAATAGTAAAACTAAAATAGGCAAAACTGAGCCTACAGAACGATATGTTAATGCCAAAACAAGAAAAACTTCTCCAAATGCCATAACCAGATCCCATGGTTCAGGGGAAATAGCTCTATAAATCAAGCTATTAAAGTTAATAATTAAATAAATTGTAGGAAAAAAGATTAACATTGCAGCAAATAAGTTAAAAATATGAGTTTTTTTAGGAAATAATAATGGAAATACAGAGACAACCCAAAAAATAATAGCAGCAAATTTATATTTTAATTCTAAATCAAGTTGCCAAAAAGCATATAAAGGGACAATTGATAAAATAAAAAATATTACGCCACCGACAGTTATTTTATTTTCCTGAGAGCCATTATTAAATACAATTAAAAATCCTGCTAATAATAAGAAAAAAACATGGACTGCTCTTTGAACTTGGGTAAGTTTTAAAATTGAAATATGGTATGAGGACCATGGAGTAAACGGGTGAATAACAAGGTAAATATGATACAATGTAGCGATTAACAAAATTCCAAAAATAATCTTTTTTAAAAAAGAATTTTCGGTGGCCATAATACCTCCACTGTTGCACAATTATTTTTTAGTATAAAATTATATTTTCCAAATTTTAACTTCATTCCAACTATTGAACAAAAAAACATTTTGTTTTCTTTTTCTTTTTGTAAAAATTTATTTATGTCATAGGTCCCAGAAGTATAATAATTTTCTGTTTTTTCATCTGTAATCATTTTGTAATCATTAAATCCTTTTTTAAAATCAAAAATAATTTTTACCTTTCCTCCAGTCACAGAATTTGTAAAATCAACTTCTCCTTTATCCCACATCCAGCATAAAATAATTTTTGAACTATTTTCAGTTACAATTTTAATAGGTCTAACAACAATAATAAAAAAAAGACAAAAAAGAAAGGGGATTATTAAAATCCCCTTTTTATTAAAAAATTTCATTGTTAAAAATCTGCAAAATTATTTTATTGCACCAATTTCTTTAAAATATTTTATAGCACCAGGATGAAATGGTATAGTTGTTTTTCCAATAAATTTTGCTGTATTTTCAACAGTTGTTGCTTTAGCAGGTTTTATTGCTCTATGCAATTGGTCTAAATGTGTAAAAACAGCTTTTACAATATCATAAGCCATTTTTTCAGGCATGCAAGCTGGAGCTAAAACTCTATTCCAGAATGTTAATGTTGGAGTATCTTCTTTTGTTCCATAAACATCTTTAGGAATTACTCCAGGATCAGCTAACCCTGGAAAATGTTTGTTAAAATATTTTACAACTTTACTGTTTTTAGGAATTCTAACAAATGCTACATTATTTCCTTTTCTTTTTAATGTTGTAGCAAGCTCTACAATTGAACCTGTTGGTAATCCACCAGACCAGAAGTATGCATCAATTGTTCCATTAGCAAGAGCTTCTGCAGATTCTTTTGCACCTAACTTTTCCCATTTACTAAAACTTTTTGGATCTACACCAGCTGCTTTTAAAACAAGTAAAGCTGTAAATTCTGTTCCTGAGCCAGGAGCACCTGTTGAAACTCTTTTACCAGCTAAATCTTTTAAATCTCTGATTCCTGATTTTTCAGTTGTAACAATTTGCAACGCATTAGAATACATCATCCATAAAATTCTTGAAGGAGCAGGTTTATTTTTAAATTTTGGATGTTTTCCTGTGTATGCAACATAAGCTGAATCTGGTAATGACAGTGCACAGAAATATAACCCTTTTTTAGGATTTGTTTTGTCTCTTAATAATAAGTTGTTATCAATTGATGCAGCTGTTTGAATTGCAGTTGCTTGATAAGGTGT
>JALVYZ010000338.1 GCA_027037705.1 bacterium
CTTCATATGTTTTATGCCTTGCATCCCAAAGCCTTTCTCTTTCATCTCTACCCACACCTAAATCATAACTTATTACATTATTATCTTTACAAATTTCAATTACAAATTTTATATCCTCTTCAAGGCTGACTTTATTTGAACCGTGAAATTCCATTAAAATTGCTGGCTTTTCTACCAATGATAAATTTTCTTCTTTGTTTAGCATCTGAATTACATTTACATCAATAAATTCTAAAGCTGCAGGATCCAATCCTGCCATAATTATTCCAGCAACAGTTTTTACAGCATCTTCAACTGTATTAAAATACGCAATACAAGCACTCATTTCTGCAGGTCTTCCAACTAATTTTAAAAAAGCTTTTGTAACAATTCCGAGAGTTCCTTCTGATCCAATAAAAAGATGTAGCAAATCATAACCTGAGGATGATTTTCTCGCTAAATTCCCAATTTTTAATACTTCACCAGAGGGAATAACAACACTCAATTGATATACATTATCTTTTGTAGCTCCGTATTTAACTGTTCTTGTCCCGCTTGCATTATTGGCTATCATTCCCCCAATTGAAGCATTTGCTCCTGGATCTGGGGCAAAAAATAATCCATATGTTTTCAGGTATTTATTTAAATCCTTATACAAAACTCCTGGCTCAACTTCAACCATCATATCTTCTGGATAAACATTTAATATTTTATTCATATTCTGAAAACTAACAACAATTCCTCCTTTTATTGGAATTGGATTACCCTCAATACTTGTACCAGCACCATAAGCTGTCAAAGGAATTTTATTTTCATTGGCAAATTTTATAACTTTAATTACATCTTCTTCTGTTTCTGGAAATACAACAACTTCTGGAGTTACCCATTCATGATGCGATTCATCATGACTGAATTGAGTCCTTATTGATTCCCCTTTAGAAACTTTTTCTTTACTGAGAATATTTACCAATTTTTCATACATGGCTAACTCCTTTTACAATTTGCTTTTTATTTTAAATAATAATTCCCCTTCCACCTTCCTCCTTCAACCTTCAACCTTCAACCTATATATTTATATTATCACTTCAAAAATTAAAAATCAAATTGTAAAATTTCTTGACAAAACTCAATAAACTGATAGAGTTAAATAAATCTTTTTTGGAGGTCAATAAATGAAAGTGGTAGTTATTGGTGGAGATGCAGCAGGGATGAGCGCTGCGAGTCAGATAAAAAGATTAAAACCTGATTACAATGTAATTGTATTTGAAAAAACAGAGTATGTATCATATGCAGCATGTGGAATGCCTTATTACATTGAAGGATTAATCCCAAATTTTGAATCTTTAATTGAAATTACTCCTGAAAAATTCATAAATGAAAGAAAAATAGATTTAAGATTAAACTCTGAAGTAACTGAAATTAACCCAGAAGAAAAATTCGTTATTGTAAATAATGAAAAAAAAGAAAACTTTGATTACCTTGTAATTGCAACTGGGGCCACTCCAATATTGGAAGGATTACCTGCAGATTCCTTTGAGAACATTTTTACAATAAATGACCTATACGATACAGAAAAAATATTTAAATTTATTGAAAATAATAACCCAAAAAGATGCGCAGTTTTAGGTGGCGGATTTATAGCAATAGAAATGGTTGAAGCTTTTAAGGAAAGAGGTTTAGATACATTTTTAATTCACAGAAGAGATACTTTAAGTAAAAGCTTTGAACCTGAAATATCTGAAATAATCATTAATAAAATGAAGGAAAAAGGAATAGAGCTCTTTTTAGAAAACAAAATTGTTAAAATTGAACATAGAAATTCAACTATAATTATTAACACTGATAAAACAGAATTAGAAGTTGATTTTGTTTTAGTTGCTTTTGGAGTTAAACCAAATACAGAAATTTTTAAAAAAGCTGGAATTAAAACTGGAATTAAAGATGGAATAATTATTAATGAATACTGTCAGACAAACTTTGATTATATTTTCAGTGCAGGAGATTGCGCATTAGCAAAAAACATTGTAAATGAGAAACTTGTATTTTCTCCATTGGCATTAAAAGCTAATCGAGAAGGCTACATAGCTGGAAGAAACATAGCTGGGAAAAAAGAAAAAATAGCTGGGATTGTTCAAACAGGAATTACAAAAACTTTTGATCTTGGCATAGCAAGGACAGGGTTAACTTTTGAAGAAGCGAAAAATTCTGGATTTGATGCTGTTAAATTTGATTTTATTTCAAGAACAAAAGCAAGATATTATCCTGATTCTGAAAAAATAAAAACTATAGTTGTGGCTGAAAAAGGGACAGGAAAACTATTAGGTGCTCAAATGGCTGGACCAGTCTATTCAGTGAAAAGAATAGATACTTTTGCAACTGCTTTATTCAATAAAATGACCTTAAAAGATATTTTTCAGTTAGACTTAGCATATTCTCCACCATTTTCTCCAGTCTGGGACCCAGTATTATTAGCAGCAAGAATTGGTGAAAAACATATCAATATTGACAAGTAATAAATAGGAGTCTATTAATAAAAGGTGAATTGCTAATGTTATTGTTATAATTTTTATTAACATCGATATTAACGCTAAAAAAGGAGGCAAATGGAAATGAAAAATAGAGTATTATTTGTAATTGGATTTACAATTTTCAAAGATGAAGAATTAATACAACCAAAAGAAGAGTTTGAAAAAAATGGTTTTGTTGTTGATGTATGTTCTTACAAATCAGGACCTGTGAAAGGACTTAAAAAAAATGAATTAAATATTGAACTAACTGTTGATGATATAAATGTTTCTGATTACGATGCGATTGTACTTTTAGGAGATATTGATGAAAAATTATTTGAAAATAAAAGGCTTTTTGAAATTGTAAAAGAAGCTTATAAAAACAATTTAATTATTGGAGCATCGTTTAGAACTCCAGTAATTTTAGCTAATACTGGAATTTTAAATGAAAAAAAGGCTACTGTCTGGATTGAAGATAAAGACATTATAGAAGAACAAGGTGGATACTATACTGGAGCATCAATGGAAGTAGATGGTAATATTGTTACCACAGATGGGCCTCATTCTGCAAAAATGTTTGCTCAAAAGATTATTGAGTTAATAAAAAATAAGGCAAATTAAAAATGAATATAAAAAAAATTGATGACTATATTTATGAAATAGAAAAAGAGGGACAGATGCTTGTCCCTGGTAGAATCTATTCATCTAAAAAACTATTAGAAAAGGTAAAAGAGGATAATAGTTTAAAACAGGTAAAAAATGTTGCAACTCTTCCAGGAATACAAAAATATTCAATTGCAATGCCAGATATTCACGAAGGATATGGGTTCCCAATTGGAGGAGTTGCAGCAGTTGACACAAAAGAAGGATACATCTCACCAGGAGGCGTTGGATACGATATTAACTGTGGAGTTAGATTACTGAAAACAAATTTATTATATGAAGATATTTCTGATAAAATTAGAGAACTACTTGCTTATTTATATTCAAATATCCCTACAGGAGTAGGTTCAAAAAATGCAATTGAAAAACTTTCTGAAAAAGAATTTCGAAATGTTTTAAAAAAAGGAGCAAAATGGGCAATTGAAAAAGGTTATGGGGATGAAGAAGATCTATATTTTACAGAAAATAATGGATGCATTAAAATAAATGATTTTAAAGGAATATCTTCTCGAGCAATTGAAAGAGGTAAAATTCAACTTGGGACACTTGGTTCTGGAAATCATTTTTTAGAAATAGATTATATTGATGAAATATATAGTTATGAATTTGCAGAAATAATTGGATTAGAAAAGGGACAAATTGTTATTTTATTTCATACTGGAAGTAGAGGATTTGGACATCAGGTCTGTGATGATGCTTTAATTTTAATGAGACATGCAAAAAATAAATTTTCTTATATTCCTCCAGACAATCAGTTAATTTCTGCTCCATTTTATTCTGATGAGGGACAGAAATATTTTAATGCAATGAATGCAGCTGCAAATTTTGCTTGGGCAAATAGACAAATTATAAAAGGAATAATTGAATATTGTTTTATAAAATTTTTAAAAATTTCTAAAAAATCTCTGGGGCTACAACAAATTTACGATGTATGTCATAATATAGCAAAATTAGAGTATTACAACGAAAAAGAACTACTTGTTCATAGAAAAGGTGCAACAAGAGCATTTGGACCTGGGAATTATGAAGTTCCAGAAAAATTTAGAGAAATTGGACAACCTGTTATTATTCCTGGTGATATGGGAACAAATTCATATTTACTTGTTGGAACTAAAAAGACAGAAAAAGAGACATTTGGTAGCACTTGTCATGGGGCAGGAAGAATTTTAAGTAGGAAAAAAGCTTCAAAAATGTATAAAAAAGAAAATATCTTTGAAAAAATGTCAAAGCATGGTATTTTTTTAATGGCAAAAGATAAAAGAACAGTTGCAGAAGAAGTCCCAGAAGCTTATAAAAACATAGATGAAGTAATTAAAGTTGTTGTAGAGGTTGGCATAGCAAAAAAAGTTGCAAGATTTAAACCTATTGCCGTTATGAAGGGGTAAAAAATGTTTAAACTTTCAGCGTTATATACAGATTTTTACGAATTAACAATGGCTCAAGGGTATTTCATCCATAACAAAAAGGATGATATAGCATGTTTTGACTATTTTATTAGAAAAAATCCTTTTAATGGAGGATATGTAATCTATGCTGGATTAAAAACTTTTTTAGATGAACTTAGCAATTTTACTTTTTCGGATGATGATATTGAATTTTTATCTCAATATAATTTTAAAAAAAAGTTCCTTGATTATCTTAAAAATTTTCATTTTACAGGTAAAATTTATTCTTTTGAAGAAGGAGATGTTGTATTTCCAAATGAACCTATAATGAGAATTGAAGGACCAATAATTGAATGTCAGATTTTAGAATCATTCCTTTTAAATTATATTAATTTTCAATCACTTATAGCAACAAAAACAAGAAGAATTATATTTGCATCAGAAGGCAAACCTGTAATTGATTTTGGATTAAGAAGGGCTCAAGGTCTTGGAGCAGTTCATGCTGCGAGGGCTGCTTATATTGGAGGAGCAATAGGAACGTCTAACACTCTTGCAGGAAAAATATTTAACATACCAGTTAAAGGGACACATGCTCATTCATGGGTTCAAAGTTTTCCAAATGAATATGAGGCATTTAAAGCATTTGTTAAAGCATGGCCAGAAGGTGCTATTTTATTAATTGACACCTATGATACGTTAAAAAGTGGTCTGCCAAATTCCATTAAGGTTGCAAAAGAACTTGAAAAAGAAGGACATAAGTTATTTGGGATAAGATTAGATAGTGGTGATTTTGCATATTTATCAAAAAAAGTTAGAAAAATATTAGATGAAAATGGCTTAAATTATGTAAAAATTATTGTTTCAAATCAATTAGATGAATATACAATTAAAAGTTTATTAACTCAGAAAGCTCCAATTGATGGATTTGGAGTTGGGACAAGATTAATAACCTCTTATGACCAGCCAGCTCTTGATGGAGTCTATAAATTATGCAGTTTAAACAATATCCCCAAAATTAAAATTTCTGAAAACATAGAAAAAGTTAACAATCCTGGGATAAAAAAAGTAAGAAGATTTTTTAATGGAGATGGAAAATTTTTAATAGATGGCGTTCTTTTAATTGATGAAAAAAAGATAAAATTATTAAGACATCCTGTTGATCCATACAGAAAAAAAGAAGTTACAGGACTTAATTTTGAGGAACCTTTACAATTAGTTTATGATAATGGCAAATCACTTTACAATAAATCAATTGATGAAATTAGAGATTTTTCATTAGAGAGATTTAAACTTTTACCAGAAGAACATAAAAGATTTATAAATCCACATATATACAGAGTTGGATTAAGTAAAAAATTATGGGATTTGAGAGATATTTTAATTAAAGAAAGTAACAGAGATTATGTACTAATTGATACAAGTTCTGATGCTTTATTTATTGTAGATTTACAAAATGATTTCTGTCCTGGCGGAGCTTTAGCTGTAGAAGATGGAGATAAAATTGTTCCAATAATAAATAAAATTATGAAAAAATTTAAAAATATTTATGCTTCAAAAGACTGGCATCCTGAAGAAAGTGTACATTTTGATAAATGGCCTAAACATTGTATAGCAAATTCATTTGGGGCAGAACTACATAAAGATTTAAAAAAAGAATACATAAAAGAAATTTTTATAAAAGGGACTTCAAATAGTGATGATGGATATTCAGCTTTTGAAGCTACAAACAAAAATTTATTTAAATTTTTAAAACAAAATAAAATTAAAAGACTTTTTATTTGTGGACTTGCTCTTGATTATTGTGTTAAAGCAACCGCTTTAGATTCTGTTAAGAAAGGATTTGAAACATTTATTATTATTGACGCAACAAAACCAGTAAATAAAGATGAAAAATTTATAAAAAAATTACTTGATGAATTAAAGAAAAAAGGGGTTTTTATTATAACATCAGATAAAATAATATGAAAATAGTTGTATTAATTTTTCAATTTCTTTTTGTATTATCAAATCTTGTAGGCTTACCAGGGAATATTGTATCTTTAGTGTGCCCTTTAATCCTTTTAATATGGGGAAATTTAACAATAAAATATTTTATATTGATTGTAATAATTATTGGACTTGGTGAAATAATAGAATTTTTATCAACTTATTTAAGTGGAAAATATTTTGGACTTGATAAAAAAAGTATATATTTCTCTATAGCGTTTGCAATTATACTTGGAATATTAATGGCTCCAATCTTATTCGGCATAGGTGCAGTAATAGGGACTTTTGTTGGAGCATTTTTAGGAACATTCTTATATGAAATTTATACTACAAAAAATATATTAACTTCAATAAAAAGAGGATTAATCTCTTTGACGGGAAAAGTTACAGGGACATTTATTAAAATAGCACTTGGCTTAACAACAGTTTATTTATCATATCTTTTTGGGTAATTTCTATTTGCCTTTTTTAATCAATAATGGTATTTAGCGCACCATGTTGAAAAGTTTAACAGGATATGGTGCATCTTCAGGAGAATACAATGGCGCAATAATTTCAATTGAAATAAAAGGAGTTAATCATAAATATCTTGATATATCATTTAAAATGCCTAAAATTTTTAACCAATGGGAGATTGATTTCAGAAATTTAGTAAGAGAAAGAATTAAAAGAGGAAAAGTAAATATTTTTATTAATGTTGAAAATCAAGGTTCACTTTTTAAAAAGTTAAATTTTGATTTAGAAATAGCGAAAAATTATTATGACTCTTTACAGAGAATTGCAGATATTTTCAAAATTAATAATGACTTAAGTTTAAAAGATTTTTTATTAATGAAAGGTGTATTTGATTTTAAAGATGAAGAAGTTGATGAAGAACTAAAAAAGTTTATTGAAAACCTTTTAAGAGAGGCTATTAATAATTTTGAGAAAATGAAAATAGAAGAAGGTGCTCACCTTGAAAAAGATATTATTTTGAGGCTTGAAAAAATTAAAAATTATCTAAACGAAATAGATGAAAAAAAGGATATTATTGTGGAAAAATATAAGGAGAAACTTAAAAAAAATATTGAAAAAATCTTGAATAATGGAACTGAGATTGATGAAAAAAGGCTTGAATTTGAAATAGTCCTTTTTAGTGATAAAGCAGATATTACAGAAGAAATCGTAAGACTTAATAGCCATATTGAAAAATTTATAAAAACATGTAAAGAAAGACCTCCTGTAGGGAAAAAACTTGATTTTATATTACAAGAAATGAATAGAGAAATAAATACTATTGGGTCAAAGAATAATCTCTCAGATATATCTGAACTTGTAATTGAAACTAAAAATGAAATAGAAAGGATAAGAGAACAGATACAAAATATTGAATAACTTGACTCAAGATTATGGTTTTATAATTCAATATAACTTAAATTTAGATAAAAAATCATGATAAAAGGAACAATTTATATAGTATCTTCACCATCAGGATGTGGAAAAACAACAATTATAAGAAATTTTTTAAAAAAGCATAAAAATTTTTATTTTTCTATCTCTCATACAACAAGACCTAAAAGACAAAAGGAAGAGAATGGAAAAGATTATTTTTTTGTTTCAAAAGAAGAATTTGAGAATATGATTAATAATAATCAATTTTTAGAATGGGCAATTGTTCATAATGAATATTATGGGACATCTAAAGAAATGGTATTGAATAAAGTTGAAAATGGTATAGATGTAATTCTTGATATTGATGTACAGGGAGCCCAGAAAATAAAAAAAAATCCAGATTTAAAAAATTATGATATTGTATCAATTTTTATTTTTCCTCCTTCTTATAAAGAGTTAAAAAAAAGGATTTTAAAAAGAGGTCAGGATACAGAAGAAAGTATTAAAATAAGATTAAAAAATGCCTATATTGAACTTAAAAACTACAATTTATATGATTATATAATTGTAAATGAAATATTAAATAAAGCAATCTACGATTTTGAAACAATAATTAACGCAAATTCTTTAAAGAAAAGTAAACAAGAATATAAACTAAAAAAAATTTTAAATTCATGGGAGGGAAGATAAATGGCAAGAGTTACAATTGATGATTGTCTTGAGAAAATTCCTAATCGTTACAAAATGATAATTGCTGCTATGAAAAGAGTTAAGCAACTTGTAAAAGGAAAACCACCAGCAATAGATCCAGAAGGAGCTAAACCCACAGTAATTGCGCTAAGAGAAATTGCAGAAGGGAAAATTAAAATCATAGAACCTGAAGATGATAGTGGATACTATGATTAACCAGCAACAAAAATTTTTATCTATTTAAAAAAAATATGGAGGTGGTAATATGAAAAAAATATTATTAACATTATCAATCCTTTTTATAGCAGGATTTTTATTTGCAGATGTTAAAATTCCTGTTGTATCACCTTATACTGGACCACTTGCAACATTTGGAGAAGGAGTTAAAAATGGAGCATTACTTGCTGCTGAAGTGATTAATAAAAATGGTGGAATCAAAGGTGAAAAAGTAGTTATTGATTTAGAAGATGACATGTGCGAACCAAAAGAAGCAGCAAATATTGCTACAAAACTCGCAGGAGATAAAGATGTATATATTGTAATTGGCCATCTTTGCTCAAGTGCTACTTTAGCAGCAGAACCAATTTATAAATCCGCACATTTACCTGCTATCTCACCAGCCTCAACAAATGTTAATATTGGAAAATTAAGTAAATATTATTTTAGAAATGTTTATAAAGATGATTTTCAGGGTAAATTTTTAGCTCGTTATGCAGATGAAGCACTTCATGCTAAAAAGATTGTTATTTTCTATGAAAATAATGATTATTCTATTGGCTTGAAAGATGCATTTGTAAAAGAAGCAAAAAAAAGAGGATTAAAAATTCTCGGAACTGAAGCATATACTCAAGATGACACAGACTTTAAACCAATTTTAACAAAATATAGAGCATTAAGACCAGATGTTATCTTTATTCCTGGTTATGCTCCCCAAGGAACATTAATTATTTCTCAGGCAAGAGAGCTTGGATTTAAATGCAAATTTATGGGGGCTGATGGTCTTGATGACAAAATAATGCTTCAGAACCCTGATGCTGAAGGATTAATGATAACAACTCCTTTTATTCCAGATAAAGCAGGACCTGAAGCAAAAAAATTTATAGAAATGTATAAGAAAAAATTTAAATCAGAGCCAAACTGGTTTGCTGCAAATACTTATGATGCAGTAATGCTTGCTGCTGAGGCTATAAAACATGCAGGAAAAAATAGAGAAAAAATTAGAGATTATTTAGCAAGTTTAAATTCTCCACAAAAAGCATTTCATGGAGTAACAGGTGCTACTTATTTTGATAAATATGGAGATTGTCAAAAACCTGCTTTTATTAAAGTAATTAAAAACGGTAAATGGGTAGGAGCTGAGATACAGTTGAAATAGTATATAAGGTTGAAGGTGGAAGGAAGGCTGAAGATGCGAGTATGTTTTGAAGCGAAAATGCGAAGATGTTGAATTATGTAAATGCGAAAAAGCGTAAATGCGTAGATGCGAAAAAATACAGTATATTCTAATTGAATATGAACTCATTAACACATTTACTCAATTACGCATATACGCATATACTCATTATCACATACACGCATACACACATTTACGCATAATCGCATCAACGCATGAACAAACAACAAATTACTATTAATAACTATGAATTACAATAAATAACAATTAATGACAAAAAATGCTATTACAACAACTTGTTAATGGAATAGTTCTTGGTTGTGTTTATGCACTGATAGCCGTGGGCTATACCCTTGTATATGGAGTAATTGAGCTTATAAACTTTGCCCACGGCGATATATATATGCTTGGTGCATTTTTTATGTATACTTTCTTAAATTTTGGTGTACCTTTTTTACCTTCCTTTGTATTAGCAGTTATTTGTTGTATTATAGTTGGAATTTTATTAGATATTATTGCTTATCGTCCTGTTAGATATGCAGATAGACTTGCTGCTTTAATCACTGCAATAGGCATGAGTATATTTTTTGAGAATATTGCACTTTTAATCTGGGGTGCAGATATAAAAAGGTATTCAAGAGAATGGATCCCTCATTTTTTTAAAAAATTATTTATAAATCTACCCAACGAACACTTTCAAAATGTATTTTTAACTGTATCGTATCTACAAATTACTATTATTGTTTTATCTATAATATTAATGATAATTCTTCATTTAATCATACACAAAACAAAAATGGGAACAGCTATGAGAGCTATTGCTCAAGATAAAAGAGCAGCAGCACTCATGGGAATAGATGTAAATAGGGTAATATCTTTTACATTTGCTCTTGGTTCAGGTTTAGCTGCAGTTGCGGGGATTTTCATAGGGATGTATTACAATAGTATATATCCAATGATGGGATATATTGCTGGAATAAAAGCATTTGCTGCTGCTGTATTAGGTGGAATAGGTTCTGTGCCTGGAGCTATGCTTGGAGGTGTTGTATTAGGAATGGCTGAAACTTTGGGAGCAGGATATATTTCAAGTGCTTATCGCCATGGAATAGCTTATGCAGCTATGATATTTGTGATACTTTTTAATCCTGCTGGCTTAATGGGAAAAAGAAAAGTGGATAAAGTTTAATATGGAAAGAAAATTAAAAATAGTTGGACTTATAATTGGATTATTTTTACCATTATTTCCTTTTCCAGGAATAGATTACATTACAAGAGTTGCAACTTTAACTGTTTTGTATATAGTTTTAGCTCTTGGTTTAAATATTATAGTTGGATTTGCTGGACTATTAGACCTTGGTTATGTTGGTTTTTATGGAATAGGAGCATATGTTGCTGGTTTAATTTCTGTTCATTATGGATGGGGATTCTGGTATTTAATTCCTTTATGCATATGTGCAGGTGCTTTATCTGGAATTTTACTTGGAACTCCAACATTGAGACTAACAGGAGATTATTTTGCAATTGTTACTTTTGGGTTTGCAGAACTTGTTGTACTGTTAATTAGAAATGAGATATGGCTAACTCGTGGCCCAATGGGAGTTGCAGGAATTCCTCCAATTTCTTTTTTTGGTCATCAGTTTACAAAAGAATGGGAATACTACTATATAATTTTTATCATATTCTTAATTGTTTTACTCTTTATCAAGAGACTTGAAAATTCTAAAATTGGTAGAGCATGGTTTGCAATTAGAGAAGATGAAATTGCAGCCCAATGTTGTGGAGTAAATCTTGTTAGATATAAAGTCTTAGCTTTTGCAATTAGTGCTTCAATAGGTGCAATTGGTGGTGCTTTTTATGCAAGATGGTTTAGATTTATTCATCCAGATATGTTCAAATTCTGGGAATCTATTTTAATTCTATGTTTAATTGTTTTTGGTGGAATGGGAAATGTATGGGGAGTCATTCTTGGAACAATTGTATTAATACCAATGACTGAAATTTTAAGAAATATTTTACCCCAAGAATTTGTACAAGCAAGATACTTAATTTTTGGAGCATTATTAGTTATTATGATGAGATTTAGACCTAATGGGTTATTACCATTTTCAAGAGAAAGAAAAGATGAAAATTTTAAAAGTTCATAATTTAACCAAAGATTTTGGTGGTGTAAGAGCTGTTGATAATGTTTCATTTGAAATAGAGAAAGGTTCAATTGTAAGCATTATTGGACCTAATGGCGCTGGAAAAACTACTCTTTTTAATATGTTAACAGGATTGTTGAAACCAACAAAGGGGAGTATCTTATTTAAAAATCAGGAAATTGTACCTGAAGATAAACCTGAAGATTTTAAATTTTTAACTAAAATATCTATTATTTATGCAATTTATTCATTTTTTGTTGTATCATATTTTTATATTATTTATTATAAAGATGCTACTTTTCAATTTGAATTTACGCTTTTTTCAATTCTTATAATATTATTTAGATTTTACACTTCATACCGTATGCAAAAGAGAGTTATATGGGCAAAAGGTTTTAATTCAATTATTCTTTTTTTTGATACTGCATTTGCTTTATTCTTTGCATTTTATAAAAATCAGATACTACCTGCTATTATAATTACCATTATTTCCTGTTATTTCTATTACTATTTTAATAGACGAAAAACCAAAAACCTCTTTGGAGAATTTATAGAAGCTGATAAAATTGCAGTTAGTGGGATTGCAAGAACTTTTCAAAACATAAGGTTATTTCAAAAATTAACAGCTCTTGATAATGTAATGATAGGATTTCACAAAAGTATAAATGAAAATCTTTTTGGTATTTTGTTAAATACAAATCATAAAAAAATGGAAGAAGAAAAATTTGTGGAAAAAGCTTTACAACTTCTTGATTATGTAGGTTTAAAAAAACATGCTTATTTTTTAGCATCTAATTTACCATATGGTGAACAAAGAAAACTTGAAATAGCACGAGCTCTTGCCCTTGAACCTGAATTACTTTTACTTGATGAACCAGCAGCAGGAATGAATCCTGTTGAAACAGAAAATTTACTTCAATTAATAAAAAAAATTAGAGACGATGGTACAACAGTTATTTTAATAGAACATGATATGAAACTTGTTATGAATATTTCTGATAAAATTATTGTTCTTGACTACGGGGAAAAAATAGCTGAAGGCAAACCTGAAGAGATTAAAAAAAATCCAAGAGTTATTGAAGCTTATTTAGGGAAGGTTACTGAGAATGCTTGAACTTAGAAATGTTCATACTTTTTATGGTAAAATAGAAGCATTAAAAGGTATAAATTTAAAAGTTAATAAAGGAGAAATTGTTTGCTTAATTGGTGCAAATGGTGCAGGTAAGACCACAACATTATTAACAATTAGTGGTATAGTTAAACCAAAAGAAGGTGATGTAATATTTGATGGTAAAACAATTAATAATTATTCACCAGACAAAATTGTTAAATTAGGTATTGTTCATGTTCCAGAAGGTAGAAGAATTTTTCCAGAATTAACTGTTGAAGAAAATTTAATATTAGGAGCATATATTCAAAAAGATAAACAAAAAATAAAAGAAAATTTGGAAAAAGTCTTTACCTTATTTCCGATTTTAAAGGAAAGGTTCAAACAACTTGGTGGTACAATGAGTGGTGGAGAACAACAAATGCTTGCAATAGCAAGAGGATTAATGAGCGAACCCAAAATATTACTTCTTGATGAACCATCTTTGGGATTAGCACCTAAAATTGTTGAAAGAATTTTTGATATAATCACAGAAATTAATTCAGAAGGCACTCCAATTTTACTTGTTGAACAAAATGCAAATATGGCTTTGCAAATTTCAACAAGAGGTTATGTTATAGAAACAGGAAAAATTATTTTAGAAGGCTCTTCAAAAGAACTTCTCAATAATGATGAAGTGAAAAAAGCATATCTTGGTGAATAATGAGACTTAATAAATTTCTTGCTTCATGTGGAATATCCTCTCGAAGGAAATGTGATGAATTAATATTTTCTGGGAAAGTTAAAGTAAATGGTGAAATTATTAAAACTCCAGCTTTTAAGATAGATCCAGATAAAGATGAAGTTTCTGTTAATGAAAATTTTGTAAAATTACCTAAAAAAATATATATAGCCTTAAATAAACCTGAAGGAGTTTTATGCTCTTTAAAAGATGATTTTGGGAGAACTTTAATAATAGATTTACTACCAGAAATAAAAGAAAGAATCTTTCCAGTTGGAAGACTTGATTTTAATTCAGAAGGGCTAATTTTATTAACAAATGATGGAGAACTATCAAATAGGTTAATACATCCAAAATACAAAGTTGAAAAAACCTATCATGTGTTAATAAAAGGAAATATTGATGAAGATAGTTTAGAAAAATTATCTAAAGGAATAGAATTAGATGGAAAAAAAACTCAACCTTCCAAAATAAAAATTTTAGATATGGGCAAAAAAACAACATTTATTGAAATAAAAATAAAGGAAGGGAAAAAGAGACAAATTAGAAGAATGTTAAAAGAAGTTGGTTATGAAGTAAAAAAACTTAGAAGAGTCAAATTTGGTCCAATTAAACTCGGAAGATTAAAAAAAGGTGAGTGGAGATATTTAACAAAAAAAGAGGTTGAAAATTTATATAAAATAACTATGATAACAAAATGATGAATAAAGTAATATTACTTTGCACTTTTATATTTATTTTAAATATCCCATTTGGAATATGGAGAGCAAAAGTAAAAAAATTTTCTAAACCTTGGTTTTTTGCAGTGCATTTGCCAGTTCCAGTAATTATTGGAATGCGTCTTTTCCTTGAAATCCCTCTTTCATTAAAAACATTTCCTTTTTTTGTATTTTCTTATTTTACTGGTCAATTCTTAGGAAGCCTATTGATAAATATAAAACAATAAAAAAGGCTGTCCAAATGGACAGCCTTTTTTCAAGGAGGGGAAACTCCATTAAACACTCATTTCTAACCATGAGTGTGAATATAAAACCTTTCCTGTTAAAACAAGAAAAGATTTATAATATTCAAGTTCTTCACCTTCTAAAGATGAAGGATCTATTTTTGGTTGATTTTTGTAATCTGTATTAGCTTCAATATACATAGCAACATTAGGAAATTTTTCTTCATCAAGCTCGTGAGCTAAAAATCTTCCAGCTAAATCAACTAAATTTTTCTTTTTACCTTTTACTAAATCCATCATTGCTTTATCATAACCATCAATAATTGATGTTTCAATTCCAAGAACCATATGAATTGCTTGATATGGACCATTTAATTTTGGTCTTAATTCTGTTGGTGTCCCATTTGATACATTTGATAATCCACATGTTGAGCTTGCACCAGGAGCAAAATCAGGGATTAATGGTAAAAATTCTAAGAAAGCAATAACCTGATTTAAGTCTACGCTAACTGGTAAAACAATTGGATCAATATACATTTTGTTTTCTGGGATTCCAAGTTCTAATGCTTTATTATAAATATCTGCTGCACATGCACCTCTTTCATTAACATCTCTTGGAATTCCTTCTTCACTTAAAAGTAATGCAACAAATCTACAATTATACTCTTTAACAAGTGGCATTCTTGTATTCAAAGACTCTTTCTGAGCAGAAATTGAATTTATAAATGTAACTTCTGGATTTCTTACAACTTTTAAACCAGCTTTAACAGCTTCTGTATTAGTTGTATCAAGAGCTAATGGGATTTCATCTCCAACTCTTGGGTCAACTTCTTGAACTGTTTTAACAAGCCAAGCCATCATTTCGTCACCAGCTTTTCTTGCTGGTCCTAAATTTAAGTCTAAAATATCACAACCAGCTTCAATTAAGTCCTCTGTCATTTTTTGAACAGGTTTAGCGTTTCTTTCTTTAATAGCAGGTCCAATAACTTTTGACATAATGTTAATGTTCTCTCCAATTGCTAATATTTCATAATTTACTGCCATAATTTCCTCCTATATTTTTAGTGTTAATGCTCGATAAAAAAAAGCTGGTGTATAAAACACCAGCTTTATCACAATACCTACTGATTTTTAGCTACATATTCTTTTAAAAATGCAGGAATGTCTGCTGCTTCTCTTGTACCAATAACAACTTCCCAATCTTCACCAAGTTCTTCTTGTAACTCACCACTAATTTGAGCAACATAGCCTGGAATTATTATTTTTCTATGTTTTATTTTATCAGCAATACCCACTTTTTTAATAAATGGAGCAATTGCATCTGCAACAAATTTACCAGCTGACCAAGCTGTTAATACAGACATACCTTCTACATCCATAATTACCAACCATGTAGGCACTCTACTTGCCTCAATTGCTGCAGCAACAATAAAGTAAGTAAGAGCAAAGTTTGTTGTAACAATAACAGGAGAATTTTCGTCTGGTTCATTAATTGGATAAATTCCTTGTTCAACAACCATTGGTCTTTGTGGATCTGTGTAAATATTGAGTCTTTGAATAGCGAGTGGCAATATAACTTCTGGTTTACAGTCTGAAATAACTATAATTCCACCATATTTTGCAATTGCTAATGCTGCAATTGTTGCCTCTTTAATTTCATCATCAGTCATTTCATAAATTAAATTGCATGTTGGGAATCCATAAGCTTTATCTTTTTTCTTTAATGCAAGTCTTCTAACAAATGTATTATGCTGGAACATAGTTTTAGCATCTCTTGCTTCTGTATCTAAAATTATATCTTTAAATCCTTTTTCAACAATCTTTGGTGTTAATTCTGCCACCTTTTCAATAGGTGCTTTTAAAACAAGAGAGAGTTCATTAGCTTTTGCAATATCTACTAATTTTTCATAATTTTCTTCTGTTGCAGCATATAATACACCTTTTGTTCCTTTTAATATTCCAGCTGCTTGCTCTAAAGCTGCAACATCATCACTCATAGCCATAATTGGTTTTTTGGTATTGTCTTTAATTTTTTGTAGTAATGCTGTAAACTTTCCTGCATCACCTGACTCATTTTTAACAACTGCTAAATGAGCTTTTAAAATGTAACCAACTCTTTCAAATGATACTTCATTGAAATTTTTAAGTCTTGCATCAATTGTTGCATCATCTTCAGTGTCTTTAAATAACACTCCAATTAATGGTGGATTAAAAAATGTTTTATCATGTCTATAAAGAACAAGCTCTTCCCCAATTTTATATTGCTCATCACCAGTTCCAATAACAACTCCCCTGATTGGTGGTTCACTTGCTTCTGCTAATTTTGCTTTAGCTTCATCACTTACATATGGACATTTTGAAAGCTCAGTTTTTCCCTGAGCTAATTGCATAGCAAATGCTAAACATGTAGGCTGTCCACATTCTTTACAATTTTTCTTTGGTAACAATTTGAATATCTGAATTCCTGTTAAACCCATTTCTACTCTCCTTTCACTTTTTTATTATTTTAACAGGGGGCTATCCCCCTGTTTTTATTAAATTACATCAATGGTTCCATTTCAAGTGCTGGATGTCCAACTTTCTGCATCCATTCATAAAGCTCTTCTTCTGTTGTACAATCTTCTTCAGTTGCAATTTTATCCACTAAATCAGGAACACCTTCTTCTTCACATCTTTTTTGTAATCCATTTTCAACTAAGAATTCTTTTAATGCTTTTGGTAACCATGCAAGTCTCTTTAATCCACCTTCAGCAGAGATAAATTTCTTTGAGAGGATGTATAATTTTGAAATTCCAACAAATCCTGGTGTTTGAATACCACCACCAACAGTTCCAGCAAGTGTTGAAAATCTCATACCACAAGGTGTATCTCCTGTATAGTCTCTGTCAACAACCATAATAGCATTACACATTGGCAATACAACTGCAATAGCTTCAAAACATCCACAAGATGTCATAGGGTTATCCATAATTGAGTAAGCACATGCATACTCAACAGCATTATGGCTTGCAGTGTAAATAAACTCATCAATTTTTTCCCATCTACCTTTAACAGGGTCAACAACTTCTCCTTTTGGTAATGGTTGGTTAGGTCCTGTTGGGTTAATTTCGTAAGCAGCTTTACAGTCTAACATATTGTATGCACCGCAAAGTCCTGGTCTTTCAGGTGTAATTACGCAAACGTGGTTAGGCGCAAATGACTGACATAATGTACATGAATAAAATGTATCAACTTCTTCATCTTTCATTCCAGCAAGTCTGTTATCTCTTTCATGGTATACAGCTCTTGCTTTTTCAAGTAATTCTTTTACTTTTTCTTCTTCTGTGTAAATTTTTACCTGAACTTTGTCAATAATTGCACCAAATTCCTGATGCAATTTATCATGTAAAATCTGTCCAATATGTTTAAATTTAAATCCTGCTTCATATGCTTTATCTGAAATTCTCATCCATAAAATATCTCTCTGTCCAATATGTAAAACACCTTCAGCCTGGTTAATCAAATGGTGAAATTGTCTTTCAATAATTGGTTCAAAATCTTTCTGGAATTTTCTTCCAGCTACCTGTACCCAAATAGCAAATGGGATTGTAACTCCCCTTTCATATTCATCAATTTCTTTTCCAATAACTTCAATTTTATTATCTTCAATTTCATCTAAGTCTTTCATTTCACAGAATTCAAAAGCAGGTGCTTTTGGTCCACCCATTTCAATTCTCATAGCATCTTTTCCAATTCTTTCACCTTCAAATGCAGGACCATAAGATACAGGGACATCAACTTTTTTAATAACAATTTTAAGACCTCTAACTTCAATTGCTTTTGAAACAATTTTATCATGAGGAACATTTGATACAACGTGTTCGTATGTACAAACACCATATGGTAAAATTTCAGGAATATCACTATCAGCAATTGTTGGGAATCCATAGTTAATAGCACCAGCTGCTGCTGCATACCATTCATCTGTAACTGTCCCAAGGGCTAATACAAATGCGAAAATTCTGTTTTTATTGTAAAGTAATACTTTTCTGTAATCTCCAGGTTTTGCCCCACCAAAACTCATAGCAGCTCTTGTTGCAAAACCAAGAGCATGGATTGCTGCTGATGTATCTTTTCCAAATGGAACAAGTCTTGTATCCCAACCAAGCTGAACTCCTGCTTCCTTAAGCTGTTCTGCCATATTAACACCATTATGGTCAGAAGCCATAAAAACATAAAGATATTTTTCTTGCATTTCTTTAGCAAGCTTGACTGCTGTTTCAACATCTGGAGGAGCACCAACAACAGCTGCGAATCCTGGTGCAGAACCATCAACGAATTCAACTCCTCTTTTTCTCATAATAACATCATCAGCTGCTCCAAGCCATATATTATCTGAAGCTGGATCAATCCACTCTGTCCCACCTGGTAAATATGGACATTTATCAGGATCAACATATTTTAAAGCTTCTTCCATATCATATGCAAACAATGTAGCCATCCCTGCATCAAGAGCAGGTCCTAAATAAGGAATCCATAAATCTTCAGCAGGAACTTCTGGTAATAATTGTTTACAATACTCAATAATTGGTGGCATATCACCAAGTTTTTCAACTTTTCTACCTAAAATCCCATAAATAATTGGTAAATAGTAAGCTGTATTTGGATATGCTACTTCTTTATCTGGACCGTACTGGTCAATTGCTTCTTTTATTTTATTTTCCACTCTTTCCACGATTTTGTGGGCACCTCTAATAGCTGCACTTGCAATAATTTTAGACATAATATCCCTCCTGGTTTATTTTATGCCTTCTGGCATTTATTATTTTTAACTGTAAAGTTCATTAATTAATTCTTTTATAACTTTAACTGCTGTAGGGTTTCTCATAATTAAAATTGAACTACCAGCAGCAATTAAATCAATTGCTGTAATGGACTCCATTAAAATTCCTCTTGTATTTTGTTCTCCATAAGTAGGCTCTTCTTCAACTGTTAACATAGCTTCTCTTGTTTTCCATGCTTCTTTTGCTAAATCATTAATAAATGGATTTTGCATTTTATCATCATTTTGAGCTAATGCTGCCAATGAAATTCTTTCCATTACAGAATAGGTATATTCAATTCCATATCCTAATGATGCAGTAGTTGGATCCATAACTACTTTGTCAAGAGATAATCCTAAATTTTCAATTAAAATATTTAACTGTTTTGCAAGGTTAACATCAATTGAAGATTTACCAGCAACAAGATGACCATATCCAATAGCACTTGCTGTGATTTTTTTGTAATTTCCTTCTTCAGCTGGGCCAAATAACCAATTTTCATTAGGAAAAGCTTCCATGATTGCAGGAAGAACTTCCTGATCCTTCTCTAAATTGTTACTTCCCCAAATAATTAAAGGAATATCACCAACTGCTTCTTTTACTTTTTTTACTACTTCAATTGCTTCTTCTGCACTTTTGTTTTGAGCATTTGGGTCTGTTCCAGCAAGCTGAACACAGATTAAATCTGCTCCATATTCAAGACATTTTTTTGCCCATGCTCCTGGATCATTGATAACATCTTTAAAAGCTTCAAATGTTGCTGGTGGCCAACCTTGTGCATTTAATTCTGGTGCAACATCATAAACTTCCATAGCAACTACAGGTTTATTTGGCCATGTACCTTCAAAAGTACATAAAGGCATACTATCATAGCCACCAATTTTTACTGCTTTGTCTCCTTTCCCAATTACAATTTCTCTTACTTTTCCTGCATAATTTTCTTTTGGAATTGCAAAAGCCATGACTCTCTCTCCTTTCTTTTATTTTTATCTATAAAATTTTTGCCAAAAATTGATGCAATCTCTTTACTGTTTCAGATTCTGCTGGAATCTTATATGTTGGTTTCCCTTCTCTATCAAATTTTGCAATATATTCATCTTCAGGCAAAATTAATGAAATATCTATATTATTTTCCTTTAAAAAATTTTCAGCATCTTTGTCAATGCCATTTTTTGCTCTGTTTATAATTACATAAAAGTTACCAATATTTAATTTAATTGATTTAGCCAAATCAATCATTCTTTTTACCGTATTTACACTCCTTCTTGATGGATCAGAAACAATAAAAAAATGATCCACATCTTTTGTAAGTAATCTACTCATATGCTCCATTCCAGCTTCATTATCCATCACAATGTAATCATAATTGTCAAGTAAAATATCTATATATTTTTTACATAGAGTATTTGCAGCACAATAACATCCTTGACCTTCAGGGGTCCCCATTACGATTAAATCGAATCCATCTCCCTCATTCACACACTCCATTACTTTATATTCTATAAATGTTTCTTTTGGCATCCCTTGAGGAACTTCGGTCCTCATTAATTCTCTTGTATTTCCTATTGTCTCTCTCACCTCCATTCCTAAAACTTCATGTAAATTTGAATTTGTATCAGCATCTACTGCTAAAATTTTTCCTTTTTTGTTCTCTACTAAATATCTTATTATTAAGCCTGTTATAGTTGTTTTTCCAACTCCACCTTTCCCTGCAACTGCTATTTTAATTCCTTTATACTTCATTTAACCTCCTGAGTTTTTCTTTTTAATTTATCTACAATTTTATTTATCTCCTCCATTGTTTTTGGAAAAAGAGATGGATCTGTATGTGGCAAAAAGCATGCAGCAACAAATTCTTCCATAAATTTCATATTATTTGCGAGTTCAATATGTGTCATCATATTAGAAATTTTATCAGCTTCTTTCATTAAATCTTTTGAAAATGCTACAAGCCTTGTACCCATTAATGATGAATTTCCAACATAAATAAATTTTTCTAAATCAACCTCTGGGAATAATCCAATTTTAATTGCCTTTTCAAGATTTATATATTTTCCAAAACCACCTGCTATTATTATTCTTTCAACATCATCAAATGTCATTCCAACACTTTCAAGCAAAATTTTACAACCTGCAAAAACAGCACCTTTTGCTCTTAAAAGATTATCAATATCTGCTTCACAAATAGTAATATCTTCTCCAATACCACTATTTTCTTTCCAAACGATTACAAATTCATACCCACCTGTTTCTCCCTCTCTAATTCTTGGAGAATCTATATCTTTATTAAATTTTCCATTCTGAGAAATAATACCTGCTTTAAACATTTCTGATATTATTTCTATTAAACCTGAGCCGCATATTCCAATTGGTTTTTCACCTCCAATTGTCATAATCATTGGTTCAAAATTTTCTGGATTAATTCTACATTGTTCAATTGCTCCAGGAGTTGCTCTCATTCCAAACTTAATCCCACCACCTTCAAATGCTGGACCTGCTGAACAAGAAGTACAAACAAGCCAATCTTGATTGCCAAGAACAATTTCACCATTTGTACCAATATCCATAAATAATGTTATTTCAGGAGCCTGATATATCCCTGTAGCAAGAACACCAGATACTATATCACCTCCTACATAGCTTGCTACATTAGGAAAAGTATAAACATATGTTGATTCTTTTAAATTTATGCCTAATTTATGTGCTCTAACAGGTGGGAATTGTCTAGCTGTTGGGACATAAGGTTCTTCTCTTATATATTTAGGATTAACTCCTAAAAAAAGTTGAGTCATAGTTGTATTTCCAGCTGTTACCATAAAAGAGATATCTTCTCTATTTATTTTTGATTTTTCAAGACATTTATCAAGAATCTCATTTATTGTATCAACAGCTGCTTTTTGTAAAATTTCTAATCCATTTCCTTTTATAGCATAAACAATTCTTGTGATAACATCTTCTCCATAACTTACCTGTTTATTATAAATTGAATGTTCAGCTAAAACACTCCCTTTAGCAATAGAAACTTCTTCTATTCCATCATTAAGTAAGTCACAGACATTTAAATCTAAAAGTTCTCCTGATACTCCAGTTGTTCCAATATCAACAACAAAAGCATAATTTTGAGCCCCTTTTTTTCCTTCTACAACATCAATAACTTTATATCTACCTTCAACAGAAACAACTGTTAAGACTATTTTCCAGTTTGATTCTCTTAATAAGGTAGGTAACTTTTTAACTACTTCAAAATCAAATGTTACATTTTCTATATTATAATGTTTCTTTAAAGTCCTTATTATTCTATCTACATCATTCAAATTATCATCAAGTGTTGGCTGTTCTAATGGGAGATATACCTTAAAAATAGTTGGATTTAATTTATATGAAGGAATTAAATGTTCAATTTTGGTTGCACTTAAAACATGTTCTGGTTCTTTCTTTATTTCATAAACAGAACTATCTATCTGACTTTCTTTAGGAATTTCAACTTCAATAGGACCATAAACTTTAGTTAGACATGCTAATCTATAACCTTTTTCAATTTCATCTTTCGTTAATTTTGGACTTTTACCACCTTTAATATTTTCTAAACCATTTTTAATTATAACTCTACATTTTCCACATGCACCTATTCCTCCGCAAGATGCATTAATATGAACCCCTGCTGCCATTGCAATTCTAAGTAAATTTTCACCTTCTTTAAAAACATCTATTTCTACATTATATGGCAAAAATTTTATCTTAAATTTACCTTCTGGTTTCTTTATCTCTTGTATAGGGTTCATATTAATACACCTCTAATAAAATTAGGGCGGAAAACCCGCCCTATTATTTAGAATAATCCTTTAATCTCACCTGTTTCAACATCAATATCAACATTATAGCCAGCTGGTGTTTTTCCAAGGCCTGGCATTGTTCTCATTTCACCACAAAGAGGATAAAGGAATCCAGCACCAGCTGAAGGTCTAATATCTCTAATTGGCAATCTGTATCCAGATGGCACACCTTTCCATGTAGGCTCATGGCTTATAGATAAGTGAGTTTTAGCCATACAGATTGGTAATTTATCTAAACCCTGCTTTGTATATAATTCAATTTTTTGTTCAGCAAGTGGTGAATAATCAACACCATCAGCATTATACATTTTAGTTGCAATAGTTTCAATTTTTTCTTTAATTGGTGCTTCCAATGGATAAAGAAATTTAAAGTTCTTTGGATCAAAATTATCAGCTGCATCAATAACTGCTTCAGC
>JALVYZ010000339.1 GCA_027037705.1 bacterium
TCTCAATTATCAGAAATAAGCCTGTAAAAGATAAAATAAAAGTTTGGTTCCCTCATGATAAATACTTTGAATTTCAAGCATTCAGTATAAAAAAAATATCTAAAAATTCATTTGAGGTTATAATAAAGAAATTTGCAGGAGATGATCCAGATATTACTAATGGAGCTTTAATAGGAGCAAAAGTTACTTATTACCCAGAAAATTTTTTAAAAATATCAATAACAGGTGGAGAAGGAATTGGAAAGGTCACTAAACCTGGTCTTCCTGTAAAAATTGGAGAATATGCAATAAACCCTATTCCTAAATTAATGATTGAAAAAAATATAAAAGAGATAGTCAATTCTGGAATAGTTGAAGTAGAGATCTTTGTAAAAGATGGTAAAAAATTAGCAAAAAAAACATTAAATGAAAAACTTGGTATTATTGGAGGGATTTCAATTCTTGGGACAACAGGAATAGTGAAGCCAGTATCAACTGAAGCGTGGCTTGAAACAATAAAAATTGAAATGAATGTCGCAAAAGCCTGTGGTTTAAATGAAATTGTTTTAGTAACTGGAAGGACAACTGAAAATATTTTAAAAAAAGAGTATAACTTTAAAGATGAAGCATATGTAACAATAGGAGATCATATTGGCTTTTCTTTAAAAGAAGCAGCAAGAAAAAAATTCAATCATATTTTTTTAGCAGGAATGTTTGGTAAATTTACAAAAATTGCATCTGGAGAGTTTCAAACTCATGTAAAAAATTCAACTCTTTTTATAAATAAACTTGCAGACTTTTTTCTTGAATTTAATAAAAATTATGATAAAAATTTTATTAAAATAATTAAAGATTCTGTTACAGCAAGAAATGTTTTTGAAGAAGCACTAAAGAAAGGATACAAGGATTTTTTACAATTTGTAACAGATAAAGTTTGTGAAAATTGTTTTAAATTTATTAATAGAAAAGTTAAAATAACAGCAATATTAGTAGGTTTTAGTGGAGGAATAATTGCAACATCAACAAAAAATTAATGTTGTTGGAATTGGTCCCAAAGGGGAATGTCTAAATTATGAGCTTATTGAAAAGGCAAAGATTTTAGCAGGAGGAAAAAGATTATTAGATTTTTTTCCTGAAGTAAAAGCTGAAAAAATCGTTCTTGATAAAAATATAAGAGAAAAACTTCAAAAATTAAAAAATTCAAATTCTAAAATAGTTATTTTGGCTTCTGGAGATCCACTTTTTTTTGGAATTGGAAAATTATTAATTGAAATTTTTGGAAAAGATAACCTTGAATTTATCCCATATCTAAATTCTGTCCAACTTTTATGTTCAAAAGCAAAAGTTAATTATGAAGATTTTATTAATGTTTCAATTCATGGGAGAAAAATTGATGAAACAACTATTGGTAAAATAAAATTTAATAAAAAAATAGCTATCTTAACAGATAAAAAAAACAATATAAATATACTTGCAAAAAATCTATTAAAATATTTGTCTGAAAATAGTAAAGTTATTCTTGGACAGATGATAGGGACTGAAAAAGAAAAAATTTTATTTACAAATATAAAAAATTTATTAAACATAACTCCTTCAGAACTTGATACTGTCCTAATTTTTAATGATAATGTTTTTAATATTAAATTTGGGCTTCATGAAAATAATTACTTTCATGAAAAAGGGTTGATTACAAAAAAAGAAATTAGAGCTATTACTTTATCTTATCTTGAATTGAATAAAGATTCTATTTTATGGGATATAGGTGCTGGATCTGGTTCTATTTCAGTAGAAGCATCAAGTTTATGTTATTCTGGAAAAATTTACTCCATTGAAAAAAACAATGAAAGAATAAATATGATTAAAAAAAATATTCAAAAATTTAAATGTCATAATGTAAATGTTATTGAAGGAGTAGCTCCAGAAGTTCTAAAAAACATAGAAAAAGCAGATAGAGTTTTCATTGGTGGTGCTCACAATTTAGATGAACTATTATCATTTTTAAAACAAAAAATAAAAGGAATAGTTGTGGCGAATTTTGTTTTAATAGAAAAACTATATAAATTTATTGAATTTTGTACAAAAAATAATATAAAATTTGAAGTTAGCTCTATTCAAGCAAGTAATTTAAAAAACATAAAAGGTGGATACTATTTTAAAAGTCAAAATTTAATTTATATTGCTAAATTAATATTAAGGTGAAAAAATGGATAAAAAAATTATTCTTGGCGGCTGGAATGATAGTGAATTAAATAAAATTTTCAACCTATCTAATGAAGTAAAATATATAACTGTTAATAATTCAAATTTAAATGACACAATTAATGAAATTCTAAGTAGAAATTTAACAGATAATGATGGAGAACAATTATATGAAAAAATTGTAATTTTTCATATGTTTACTAAAGAAGAAGTATTTGACTTTATAAAAAAATTTAAAAATTTAAAACTACAATATCCTATATTTGCTGTAGTAACAGAACATTCCATAAATTGGAAATTAAGCTATTTATTAGAACATTTAATTGAAGAAAGAGAATATTTCAGGAAAAGAAAAAAAGATCAATAACAAACTCTATTTTTTCCAGATCGTTTTGCTTCATAAAGTTTAATATCTGCTTTTTTAATTAACTCTTCTAAGCTTTCATTTTTTTCTCTCATTGCGACACCGAGGCTAATTGTAATTTTTTCTTTTTCAATAGGTGATTCCCATTTAATATTTTCTATAGCTTCTCTTATTCTTTCAGCTAACTTTATTAAATCTTCCTTATTTTTTATGATTAATAAAATTAAAAATTCCTCACCACCATATCTTACAATTATATCACCTTGCCTTAGAACTTTTATTATTACTTCTGCGATTTTAGACAAAACTTTATCCCCTACATCGTGTCCATATGTATCATTTATATGTTTGAAATCATCAATATCAATCATAATTGCGCCAATTTCAGACACCATATCTCTATCGTGTAAAGAAAAAAACCTATTTGATACTTCCATTAAAAAATACCTTGTATAACACTTTGTTAACTGATCTTTTATAGATATATTATAGTATATATTTTTTTCTTTTATTAATTGTCGATTTTTTAGTTCTCTTTGGATAGCAACACTTAAAAAATTAGAAATTTGAAACAAAACTCTTTCTAATTCTTTATCAACATTAATTTCTTTATCACTTTCTATTTTTAAAAAACCTATTATTTTTCGAGATTCTTTATCTATAAAAGGAATGAATAAATTGTTTTTCTTAATAATAAAAAAGTTATTGTCTAATAAATATTTGTCTATTGTTATGTTTAAATACTTTAGAAAATCTTCTTTTTTTGAAATTTTTTCCCAAACAGTTGGAGTTTTGGAATTAAATGTTATATATTCATTGTCATAAAAAATGTAAAAATTTAAATCTTTATATTTAATTATTTTACTCAATTCACCAGAAAAACTTTTTATCAATTCATTTAAATCTGTATAAGAAGCAATTATATTTATTAAATTTTTTAAAAAATCATTTAATATTCTTAATCTTTGAATTTCTGTTGAAGTTTCAGTTAATAAAAAGATACCACAATCTAAATCCTTTAGTTTTGATATTATCTTTTTAATTAAAGGCTTTCTAATAATAGAACCATGCTGTGGAGCAATAATATCTATGTCTAATTTCTCAATTTTTTCAAGAGTATGTTGCAAAATTTCTTTTGAGGGCATATAATGAGAATGAAATTTAGCTATTGCTTCAAAATATGATTCATCTTTAGCAAATAAACTCCATTTTTCAGTAAAACCACCAAAAATATCACTTGAAAATAAAATTTTAGATTTTTCATCATATGTGCAAAAAGCTCCTGCAAAATGAAGATATGGAGTAAAAATAAATTTTAATCTTCTATCCCCTGCTAATATCTCCCAATTATTTTTTTCAACACATTCAATATTTAAATTTAAATCATAATGTTTTATTAATGCTATTGCCCTCCAGTGAGATAAAACTATTCCATCTTTTCTATTCCATTTTTTTTCAATTGTTTTTAAAGATGCTGTAATATCAGGATCTTGATGATGGCAAATTATATATTTTATATTTTTAAATGGGATAATATGTTCAATCTTTTCTAATGTTTTATGAAATGTAATATTTGACCCAGGATCAATTAGAATAGAATTATTTCCATTTTCAATAAGATATACATGGCATTGGAATTGATCATTTTCTAAAACTTCACCAACCCAGTAGATATTTTCTTTTATTTGTATCGGCAAATTCAGTCCTTTCATGGAAACCTATTTAAAATATTAAAATTTTGTTATATAACAATTTTAAAATTGTCAATAAATTTTTAATATGTTTCACGCGAAACATTTCTAACGAACTTGCATATTTATATAAAATTTGTTAAAAATAAGTATGTTAAATTGTATCTTTTGCGAAAAAAATATAAAAAACATTACAACTAAAACAATTGAGTGTGATAACTGCAACAATCTATTCCCAAATTTAACATTTACTAATTATAAAGAATTATGGGAAGATTTTATTGATAAGTATCTTTCTTCAATTCCTCAGATTTTCCCTTATACAGTTGCTTTTAAAATGAAAGGATATTTTGAAAATGATTTTAAAAGAATATTCCATGCTTTGAATGTTGCTAACTTTGCATATTTTATAGCTAAAAAAGAAAATGGTGATTTAAATGTTGTTTTATGTTGCGGTTATCTCCATGATATTGGAATTAAAAATTCTGAATTGAAATACAACTCAAGTGCTCCAAAATATCAAGAGATTGAAGGCCCACCTGTTGCTGAAGAAATTTTATCAAAATTAAAAGCTCCAGAAAAGTTAATAAGAGAAGTTTGTAATATAATTGGACATCATCATTCTCCTAAAGAAGTCGAAACAATAAATTTCAAATGCTTATATGATGCAGATTTAATTCAAAACTGGATTGATGGGATAAAAGAAAGGAATGTTAAACCACAAAATATTGATAAGATATTGAATCTTTTTTATACTGAAACTGGGAAAAAATTAATAAAAAATATATTTCAAAATGTTCAATAAAAAACTTGCAAAATTCGCTGCAAAAAGTTCTAATTCAAAAGGAAGACTCTATCCTGAAAAAATGAAAGATAATCGTTTTGAATTTGAACGGGATAGAGACAGAATTATACATTCAAAAGCTTTTAGAAAACTTGAATATAAAACTCAGGTTTTTATTGTCCATGCAGGAGACTCATACAGAACAAGGCTTACTCATTCTTTAGAAGTAGCACAAATTGCAAGAGGAATTGCAAGAAGAATAGGGCTAAATGAAGATTTAGCTGAGGCAATAGCTTTAGCTCATGATGTAGGACACACTCCTTTTGGCCATAATGGAGAATATAAATTAAATGAATTGATGCAAAAATATGGTGGATTTGAACATAATTTGCAAAGCTTTAGAATTTTATCAGAGCTTGAAAAAAGATATCCTGATTTCAATGGATTAAATTTAACATTTGAAACACTTGAAGGTCTTGTAAAACACTCATCTCAATATGATAATCCAAATCCAATGGGAATGCATCTTGATTTTTTTGAACTTGATAAAAGTCCAACATTAGAAGCACAATTAATTGATTTAGCAGATGAGATAGCATACAACAATCACGATATTGATGATGGATTAGAATCAGGATTAATAAATTTTGATGATTTATATGAAAATGTTACATTATGGAGAGAAGCTGTTAATAAAGTTAAAAAATTTTATGGAGAAATAGAGAAGAAAATATTAATATTCCGTGCAGTAAGTTTTCTGATTTCAAAATTCATTGAAGATCTTGTTGAAACAACATTAGATAAGATTAAAAAAAATAAAATTGAAACACTTGAAGATGTAAGAAACTTTAAAGAAAATCTTGTACAATTTAGCGTTGATATGCAAAAGAAAAATAAAGAGTTAAAAAATTTTCTTTACAACAATCTATATACACATCCTCAAGTTATGCAAATGAAAATAAAAGCTGAAAAGGTTATTGAAACTTTGTTTTATTCAATTAAAAAATATCCAAAACTATTACCCTATGAATATTATAAAAATATAGATAAATATTCACTTGAAAGAGTAATTGCTGACTATATTGCAGATATGACAGATAGATCTGCTCTTTTATTATATGAAAAATTGAAATAGTATAATTTTTTATACAGCAATTTTCAAAGAATAATTAATGTAGATTTTTTTAAACTTTACAATAAAAAATTTTACTATTCTTATTTAATTAAAGTTTCATATTTAATAAATAGCTATTAATAAATCAGAATTGTAACTATTCTTTTACTTTGGTAATGAGTTTAAAGAGATTAAAATTAAATTTGGCAAATTTATTGCGTTTATGCTAAAGGTGAATTATATCATTTTGGAGGAATAAAAGTGAAACAACTTATAAAATTAAAAGTAAATGGTGATGAATATGAAATTGCAGTTGCTCCATGGAAAACATTAAATGAGGTCTTAAGAAAAGAATTAAATTTAACAGGGACTAAACTTGGTTGTGGAACAGGTGATTGTGGAGCTTGTACAGTTTTAGTTGATGGGAAAGCTGTGAATTCATGTTTAACTTTAGCTGTTGAAGTACAAGGTAAAGAAATTACAACAATTGAAGGACTTGCTGAATCTGAAGATAAACTTCATCCTATTCAGGAGTCATTCATTGAAAAAGGTGCTGTTCAATGTGGATTTTGTACTCCTGGAATGATAATGACCACGAAATATTTTCTTGAAAATAATCCTTCTCCAACTGTTGAGGAAATTAAAAAAGCTCTTGATGGGAATTTATGTCGATGCACAGGATATGTAAAGATAATTGATGCTATTCAAGATGCTGCAAAAAAAATGAAAGGAGGCAAGTAAAGTGGGATTGCCAAAATTTATATATTTAGCACCAAAAACAATAGATGAAGCATGTGAAATGCTTGAAAAATATGGAGACAAAGCTAAAGTCAAAGCAGGTGGCACTGACTTGATAATAAAAATGTCAAATAGAATTTTAACTCCAGAATATATAATAGGATTAAAAAATATAGAAGAACTTAATTATATAAAATTCGGTGAAAATGAAGGATTAAAAATAGGAGCACTTGCTATACTTTCTGATATTGCAAATAATCCTATAATTAAAGAAAAATATCCTGCCATATCTTATGCTGCAAGCGTTACAGCAACAAATCAAGTAAGAAATATGGCTACTTTAGTTGGTAATTTATGTAATGCTGCTCCAAGTGCAGATAACGCTCCCACTATATTAGCTCTTGGTGCTAAAATTGTTTTGCATTCATTAAAAGGTGATAGAGTTATTCCTTTAGAAGAATTTTTTAAAGGTCCAGGATTAACTGTTTTACAACCCAATGAAATTGTAAAAGAGGTAATAATTCCTGTACCAATTAAACAATCAGGAATGGCTTTTTTAAAAGCATCTCAGAGAGGAAAAGTTGATATTGCTGCAGTTAATATTGGGGTTTATTTAACCTTAGAAAATAGTAAAATAAAAAATATAAACATTTTTTTAGGTGCAGTGGCTCCAATACCAGTAAGAGCTAAAAATGCTGAGAGTGTATGTGAAGGAAAAGAGTTAACTGATGATATTCTTTACGAAGCAGGTAAAAAAGCTACTGAAGATGCAAGCCCAATTACAGATATGAGAGCAACAAGAGAATACAGACTTGTGTTAGTAGAAGTGTTAACAAGAAGAGCTATAAGACAGG
>JALVYZ010000340.1 GCA_027037705.1 bacterium
ATATTAAGACATTCTTCCCTCAATTTGCCTATGAAACTCTCAATATTTCCATTTTCCCATGGACTTCCTTTAGATATAAATTCTGGTCCATTGTCTGTTCTTATTATTTCTGGTTTGTTATATTTAAGAAAATAGCTTTTAAAAATTTCAATTATAGAATTAGCACAAATAGAATTATCAATTTTAATTCCAATACAGAATCTGCTGAAAACATCACATATTGGCATTATTTTTATTATTTTACCATTTTCAATTTCATCAAATGCAAAATCTATAGCCCATACATGATTAGAATGTTTTGCTTCTGTAAGAGAATTACAGGAAGAAATAGAGATCTTTTTATGCTTTTTAACCTTAACCTTTTGCAAATTAAGCTCTTTATAAATTCTATAAACCTTTTTATGATTTATTTTATACCCTTTATTTCGCAATACCCTATAAATCCTTATGTCACCATAAGAAGGAAAAGAATTTGCAATTTGTTTTATGAGAGAATAAATTTTCTTTTTAGATTGATAATAGATAGAAGAGATACTGATATTAAGAAATTCAGCGACAGTTTTAGATTTAATTTTAGAATTAATCATAAATTTAGCAATCTCCTTTTTAGAGAATTTTGTCAGAAGTTTTTTTTAACAATGTCTCGTAGAACCTGTATTTCAAGTTCTTTTTCAGCTAATAATCTTTTAAGTCGTAAGTTTTCATCTTCAAGAGCTTTAAGTCGTTTAGCTTCAGAAGAGGAAAACCCTTTATATTTTTTTCTCCATTTATCAAAAGTACTTCTTGAAATGGAATATTTACGACAAACATCAGCGATAGAAGAATTAGGAAGTTTAGCTTCAGCTAATATTTGTATTATTTTATCAATGGGATATTTAGTTTTTTAATTGACCTTACCTCCAGTAATATTGATTTAAATAACATAAAAGAGATAAAATTCGTATTTTTAATTTTCCTATTTTTGGGGGCAAGGTCATTATTTTTTTCTAATGCAGAATTAAAGAAGTAGATTTTATTTGAGATTTTAATTCAAATATAGTAATAATTATGAATTAAAGTATAAAAATGAAAAAAAATACAAAAAATGAAAAAAAATACATAAGAGACATTTAAATGGATGATTAATTATTCTTTTTTGAATAAAATTGTAATTATGCATACATAAAATTTTAATATCAGATTAATTTTTTTTGCAATACTTTTTAAAAATGGGTATATTTATTTTGCAATATTTTTTGCACTATTTCCTTTGATTTATTTTGTAAAAAATAAAATAAGTAAAATTTTAACAGAGATTGCATTAATTTTTTCTCTTTTTGTTTGGGCTGAAACATTTTTTAAGTTATCGAATTTATATTTAAAATTGGGTATGCCTTTTAAAAAAACTGCTTTGATTTTGAGTTGTGTAATTATCTATAGTTTAATCACAATATTTCTAAACAGGAAGATCTTAAAATGAATGAAAAAATTGATGAATTAAAGAAAAAACTTGAAGTTTATGAAAAAAATTTTTCCACATTGATAAAAAATTCTCCTGTCCCAATGGCAATTTATGTAAATAATAAAATTTATCTGATTAATAACGCTATATTAAAATTATTTAAAGCAAAATCAGAAAAAGAAATAATTGGCAAAAATCCACTTGAATTTGTCCTTTCGGAATATCATGCCATAATTTCAAATAGATGTTTTCAAAGAATTTCAGGCGAAGCACTAAAACCTTATATCGTTGAAGCAAAAGACCTTGAGGGAAACATATTAAAGCTTTTAGTAAATGAAGCTGATATTATTTTTGATGACAAACCTGCAGTATTAGCTCAAATGATTGACATAACAGAAAGAGAAAAGGCCAAAGAAGCTTTAAAAGAAAGTGAAAACAGGTTAAAAACTTTAATCAATGCGACTCCAGATATTATATGCTTTAAGGATGGTGAAGGCAGATGGCTTGAAGCCAATAGAGCAGATTTAGAACTATTTCAATTGCAAAATATTGATTATAAAGGGAAAACAGATTTAGAGTTAGCTAATTATACTCATTCAATCTACAAAGAAGCATTTTTAACATGCAGAAAAAGTGATGAAAAAGCATGGGAAAAAGGCTCTTTATTAAGGACCGAAGAAATTATACCAAAACCAGATGGAGAGGTAAAAGTTTATGATATTATAAAGGTTCCTGTTTTTAATGATGATGGTTCAAAAAGAGGATTAATAGTTATAGGAAGAGATATAACAAAATTAAAGCTTCAATTAAAATTCTCAGAATGCCTAAATGAATTTGCTGAGTTTATAATAAAAGAGAGTAATTTAGATTCTATCCTTGTAAAAGCACTTGAAATAGTAGGAAAAAGCTTAAAAGCAGATTTCACCAAAATTTATAAAGTTAATTTAAACGACAAATATATATCTATTTTAAAAAAATGGAAAAATCCAGATTTTCCCCATCATAATGTAGGAAAAGATTATTATGATTTATCAAAATTCGAAAATTCAAATAGATACGCTCTTGAAAATCCAGGTCGATATATTATCAGCAGCATAGATAATCCAAATCCTTTAATTATGAAAGATAATCTTTACAATATGATGCATATAGAATATAAAATTAAAACATTTATGTGGTTTCCTTTAAAGTTTCAAACAGATGATTACTATCTTTTAACAATTTATCACATTAAAAATATTCATAAATGGAACGATATTGAAATTAACTTTTTACGGTCTATCGCAAACTTAATTGAACTTGCATTTATTAAATTAGGGTTAATCGAAGATTATAAAAAACTTGCAACAGTAGTTGAGCAGTCAAAAAATATCATTTTGATTACTGATGCTTCAGGAAAAATAATTTATGTAAATAAAGCATTTGAAGAATTAACAGGTTATTTCAAAGATGAAGTTTTAAATAAGCCACCAAAATTTCTAAAGAGTGAAAAACATGAAATTTCATTTTATAAAGATATTGTGAAACAATTTTCGTCAGGTAAATCATGGTACGGGAAAATGTATGTAAGAAAAAAGGATGGAACTGAGTATTTAGAAGAGGCTGTTATATTTCCAATAAAAGATGATAAAGGAAAAATTATTAATTTTTGTAAAATTTCAAGAGATGTAACAAAGGAAAAGGAACTTGAAGAGCAACTTATTCAGGCTCAAAAAATGGAGGCAATAGGCAGGCTTGCTGGCGGGATTGCACATGATTTCAATAATATATTAACTGTAATAAACGGATATGCAGAAATTGCAAAATTGAAACTTGAAAATTCACATCCAGTCTTGCCTTACATTGAGCATATCTATAATGCAGGTTTAAAGGCTCAAAATTTAGTAAATCAAATTCTTGCATTCAGCAGAAAACAGGTTTATTCGCCTGAAATAGTTTCAATAAATAAAGTTATTATAGATTCTCTTGAAATGTGTAAACGATTGATTCCAGAAGATATAAACATAGAATTGCATTTAAAAGATAATCTGCCTGAAATAAAAGCAGATAAACATCAGATAGAGCAGATATTGATAAATTTAATTGTAAATTCACGAGATGCTTTGCAGGAAATATCTTTACCTGATTTTAAAAAAAGGATTAAAATTTCAACTGATATAGAAGACCCTCCTGATTATCTTAACTACAATAGGGAGAAAAATTATATTGTCATCTCTGTTTCAGATAATGGAAAAGGTATCCCCAATGAGATTAAAGATAAAATCTTTGAGCCTTTTTTTACAACTAAACCAAAAGACAGAGGAACAGGTCTTGGACTTTCAGTTGTATATGGAATTGTAAAACAAAATAATGGTTTTATAATCTGCAACTCAGAATTTGGCAAAGGAGCAGAATTTAAAATATACTGGCCTGCTATTGAAAAAAATATAGAGGGTAAAAATGGGGAAGAAAGAAAAAAGGATTTACTGGAAAATTTGAAAGGCAGGGGAACAATTTTGGTTGTTGAAGATAATGAAGATGTTTTAAGTTTTATAAAAGACTCTCTTGAAAGGTTGGGATATACAGTTTTTACTTCTCGCAATGGAGAAGAAGCTCTAACTTTAATTAGCGAAAAAAATATAAAATTTGACTTAATCATCTCAGATGTTGTTATGCCGAAAAAAGACGGTTTTCAGCTTTTTAAAGAAATTCAGAAAATTTTACCAGATTCTAAATTTCTTTTTATGTCAGGTTACGATCACGATATATTAACAAAAAATGGTAAAATTCAAAAAAATTTTAACTTTATTCAGAAACCTTTCGATATTAAAACACTCTCATCTACAATTAAAAAAATTTTAAAAATTAATTGAAATATTATTAAAAATCGGTTAAATAAAATATAATTTTACTATTTGTCTATTAAGATCCCTTAGAGAGGAGGATATCATGTCTGTATCTGACGAAAAAATAAAAAATTGTTTTAACCACTTATCAAAAAAAAATATAGAAGCTCTATTAAACAGATATAATAAAATCAGCAGATGGGTAATTGGTGATATTTTTAAGAGGAGTGCCAATAGATATCCCACAAAGATTGCTCTTTCATTTCGAGGAAGAAATTTTACCTATAAAGAACTTGATAAAGAGATAAATAAAGTGGCAAATGCACTTTTAGATCTTGGTGTTGAAAAATATGATAGAGTTGCAATTTTGGCCCACAATACTTTACACCATGTTTTAACATGGTTTGCATGTTGCAAAATTGGAGCAATATATCTTGCAATAAATTATCTTTTGCATGGACCTGATATACAATACTGTATAAACCATTCAGAAAGTAAAATCTTTATCATAGAAGATGAACTTTACCCACAGGTTAAAGAGGTAATTGATAACCTGCCAACAATTGAAAAGTTTATATGGTCAAATCAGGGTAAGGGAGAGAATAAACCTGATGATAGATTTATTGATTTTGATGAATGGTATAAAAATTTTCCAGTTAAAGAGCCAGATATAATTGTTAGAATTGAAGATCCATGTCAGATGACCTATACCAGCGGAACAGAATCAAAACCTAAAGGCGTTATCTTAAATCATCAGTCATTAATTGCTCAGTATTTAAGCATGATAATAGATGGCGGTTTTGAACCTTCTGATATATGTGTAAATGCTCTTCCAATTTACCATTGTGCTCAGAGAGATGCATTTATGACTCCTGTTTTTTACATTGGCGGTACAAATATTTTAATTAGACCTGATATTAAGGAAATGATGGAAAATATATCAAAATGGAAAGGTACAATGTTTTTTGCTCCTCCAACAGTATGGATAGGAATATTGAGACATCCAGATTTTAAAAAATATGACATGTCTTCTTTAAAAAAATTATATTATGGTGCTGCAATAATGCCTACAGAAATAATTAAAGAATTGTTTGAAAAGTTTCCAGGCTGCAAATTGTATAACTGTTATGGACAAACAGAGTTAGCTCCACTACACACAATTTTAAAATCTGAATATGCATTAACCAAACTTGGTTCAGTTGGAATTGCAACATTGAATATGGCAACGAGACTTGAAGATGATAACGGTAATCCAATTGAAGAGCCAGGAGTTATTGGTGAAATATGTGGAACAGGTCCTCATGTAATGCTTATGTATTTCAAAGATTTTGAAAAAACAGAAGATGCAATGAGAGGCGGATGGTTTCATTCTGGAGATTTAGGAGTAATGGATGAGGACAGATTTATTACTGTTGTTGATAGAAAAAAAGATATGGTAAAAACAGGTGGAGAAAATGTTTCAAGTAGAGAAGTTGAAGAGGCAATTTACAAAGATAAGAGAGTGGAAGAAGTTGCTGTTATAGGAGTTGCTCATCCAAAATGGATTGAAGCTGTAACTGCAGTTGTTGTCCCTAAAAAAGGTGAAGAAATTACAGAAGAAGAAATAATTGAGCTTTGTAAAAAAGAATTAGCTCCATTCAAGGTTCCTAAGAAGGTGGTTTTTGTTGATAAACTACCAAAATCTCCAACTGGAAAAATTTTAAAAAGGGAGTTAAGAGAAATTTACAAAAATTTATTTTAGTTTTGCATATATAAAATTGCGGCAACATAGCCACCAATTATTTTAGATTGTCCAAATAATAATTATTAGAGGAGTTAAAAATGCAGTATGAATTAAATGATGACCAGAAACTCTTACAGGAAATGGTTAGAAGAATGGCAAAAGATAAAGTTGCTCCTGGAGCAATTGAAAGAGATGAAAAAGAAGAATTCCCATGGGATATGGTTAAACTTTTAGGTGAAAATGGAATTTTTGGAATAGATTTTCCAAATGAATTTGGTGGTTCAGAAGCAGGGATGCTTGCTTTCTGTTTAGCTGTTGAAGAGTTATCAAAAGCAGATGCTTCTGTTGGAGTATTGCCATTAATTCAAGAATTAGGCTCATTACCAATACTTTATGCTGGTTCAAAAAAATTAAAAGAGAAGTATTTACCTTCAATAGTTTCTGGAGAATCATTAATAGCATTTGCATTAACTGAAACAGTTGGAGGCTCAGATGTTGCAGGTTTTAAAACAAAAGCTGTAAGAGAAGGAAATTATTATATTTTAAATGGTAATAAAATTTTTATTTCAAATGCAGGGGTTGCTGATTTTGTAACAGTTTATGCTGTAACAGATCCTGAAAAAGGAGCTTACAAAGGAGCAAGTTTATTTGTTGTAGAAAAAGATTTTCCTGGTTTTAAAGTTGGGAAAAAAGAAAAAAAAATGGGACTTAGAGCTTCTGACACAAGAGAAGTTATTTTTGAAGATTGTAAAATCCCCAAAGAAAATTTAATTGGAGAAGAGGGGCAGGGATTTTCAATTACAATGAAGGTTTTAGATGTTACAAGAGTTGGTGTTGGAGCACAGGCTCTTGGGGTCGCAGCTGGTGCATTTGAATATGCTAAAGAGTATGCAAAAGAAAGAATTGTTTTTGGTAAACCAATAATTAAACATGAAGGAATTGGATTTAAGCTTGCTGATATGGCAATTCAAATTGAAGCTGCAAGGCAGCTTGGCTATAAAGCAGCATGTGAGGTAGGTAAAACTCCTAAAGATATGACAAGATTAACAAAAGAACAGGTTTTATTGGCCTCAATGAGCAAAACATTTGCATCAGATGTTGCAATGAAAGTAACTACAGACGCAGTGCAGGTCCTTGGAGGATATGGATATATAAAAGAGTATCCAGTTGAAAAAATGATGAGAGATGCAAAAATTACGCAAATTTATGAAGGTACAAATGAAATTCAAAGATTAATTATAATGAACAATATTTAGAAAGAAAATCTTTTTTGAATTTTAAAAAATTATTATTTTTTATTGATTTTTTTATATCTTTCATAAGATTTATATAAAATGTTAAATTATGGATTGTATTTAAACGATAAGATAGTAGTTCTTTTGAAGTAAAAAGATGTCGTAAATAAGCTTTTGAGAAATTTTTACAAGTATAACAGTTGCAATTTGCATCTAAAGGTTCGTCTTTAAATTTATATTCTTGTTTTTTTATATTTATGGGACCTATTGATGTGAAAAGTGTTCCATTTCTTGCATTTCTCGTTGGTAATACACAATCAAACATATCCACCCCATTTTCAACTGCAAATAATATATCTTCAGGCTTCCCAACACCCATTAAATATCTTGGCTTATCATCTGGCATTTTTGGAGTAATAAACTCAATAATTCTATACATTTCTTCTTTAGGCTCTCCAACACTTAATCCACCAATAGCATATCCATCAAAGCCAATATTAACAATTTCTTCAAGATGGTTTTGTCTAAAATTTTCTGAAAAGCCTCCCTGAATTATGCCAAATAAAAGATTTTGATTTTTTTTAATATTTTTACACCTTTTAGCCCAGTTGGTGGTCCTTTTCATTGCTAAAATGTAGTCTTCTTCATTAGCTCCATATTCAACACAGTCGTCAAAAATCATCATAATATCAGAATTTAAAGTCTCTTGAATTTTAATTACTTTTTCAGGTGTAAAAAAATGTTTACTTCCATCAATATGAGATTGAAATTCAACACCATCATCTGATTTTTTTAACAATTTTGTAAGGCTATAAACTTGAAATCCCCCACTGTCAGTTAATATTATTCTATCCCAATTTATAAATTTATGAAGTCCAGAGAATTTTTTAATTACTTCAAGACCAGGTCTGAGATATAAATGATAAGTATTCGAAAGGATAATATCTGTTTTAACTTTGTTTTTTAAATCTTCTGGACAAAGAGACTTAACTGCTCCATAAGTGCCAACAGGCATGAAAAAAGGAGTTTCAATCTCACCATGAGAAGTTTTTAATTTCCCTATTCTTGCATTTGTCTCTTTATCATTGAAATATATATTAAAACTCATCGTTTAACTTGTGTGTTATTAGTATTACCAAAACTAATATTTAAGTCCAATAATTTCATTAACCTTATCTACAGTTTCTTTTGCAATTTTTTTTGCTTTATTTGAACCTTCTTCTAAAATATCAAGAATTAAATTTTTATTTGAAATATATTTTTCCCTTTTTTCCTGAATTGGAGCTAATTTTTCAGAAATTCTTTTTAACAATATTTTTTTACAGTCAAAACATCCAATTCCAGCCTTTGGACATTCTTTATTAATCATTTCAAGTTCATTTTCAGTACAATAAATTTTATGAAAATTATAAGCAAGACATCTTTCAGGATCTCCAGGGTCTGTTCTTCTAACTCTATGAGTATCTGTAACTAAATTTAAAACTTTTTTTTCTAAATCTTTTCCTTTATCAGATATAAAAATTGCATTATTATAACTTTTACTCATTTTTCTTCCATCAATTCCTGGAATTTTTGCAAAATCAGTTAAAATAGGTTCTGGCTCAATAAAAAAATTTGTTTTATAAATAAAGTTAAATCTTCTTGCTATTTCTCTTGATAATTCTAAATGAGGGATTTGATCCATGCCCACAGGAACATATTTTGCATGATAAATAATAATATCAGCGGTTTGAAGAACAGGATAACCTAAGAATCCGTAATTATTTATATCTTTATTTTTTATTTCATTTTTCATTTCTTTGTATGTTGGATTTCTTTCAAGCCATCCTAAAGGTGTTATCATTGATAAAAGTAAATGTAATTCTGCATGTTCTTTAACTTTTGATTGGATAAAAAGAGTTGATTTTTCAGGGTTAAGACCAACTGCAAGCCAATCAGCTACCATTTCAATTGTATTATTTTTTATTTCATGTGAAATTTTGTAATCAGTTGTTAATGCATGCCAGTCTGCTACAAAGTAGAAACATTCATATTTATCCTGTAATTCTTTCCAGTTTTGTAATACTCCATGTAAATGTCCAAGATGAAGTTTACCAGTAGGTCTCATCCCACTTAAAACTCTGTCCATTTTTTCCTCCACAATGATTAACTTAATAAATTGGTAAAGATATAAATTAAAGGTATTAAAATTTTATCAAGTATGTTTGTAAAAAGTAAAATCAAAATAATCACAAAACCAAATGGTTCAAGATAAGAGTAATATCTATTTAGATTTTCAGGTAAAATTGCCATTAATATTTTACTTCCATCAAGCGGTGGAATTGGAAGAAGATTAAAAAAACATAAGGCTATGTTTAATTGAACTGTAAATTTTAAAATTATTGCAAGAGGAAGCATTAATTTTGTATAAATAAACGTATTATGAACAGAAACACCATAAAGTAGTTTTAAAATAATACCAGCAATAAAAGCAATTAAAAAATTTGTTGCAGGTCCAGCAATTGAAACTAAAATAAGGTCTCTTCTAAAATTTCTAAAATACAATGGATTAATTGGTACAGGTTTAGCCCAACCAATAATTCTTGTCACTAAAAATACAATAGTGCCAATTAAATCAAGATGTTTTAACGGATTTAAAGTTAGCCTTCCTGCATTTTTTGCTGTGGGATCTCCACATAAATATGCAACATAACCATGAGCAAGTTCATGAAATACAACTGCCACTAATACTGGGAAGATTAATAAAGATATTTCTCTAATGTAATTCTCAATCATATTAACACCACAGAATTATCACCTATATCTATTGTTTGAAAATCACCTTTAATTAGAGCATTTTCACCAATTATAGAATTAGTTAGTTTTACATTTTCAAGTTCAGCATTGTTATTTATTATAGAATTTTTAATTATTGAATTGGTTATTTTTGCATCTTTTCCAATAGAAACATATGGACCTATTATTGAAGATTCTATTTTAGCTTCCACATTTATATATACAGGAGGGATTATAACGCAATTATTGAAATTTATTTCCTTTGAGTTGTCAAGTCTTTTTAGTAAAAATTTATTTGTCTCAAGTAATGCTTCTTTTGTCCCACAGTCAAGCCAGTAATCAATTGTTGGAGCTCCAAATTTAGCTCCATTTTCAATCATATATTTGAAAGCTGATGGTAAATAATACTCACCTTTAGTAGTAATATTATTTTTTATTGTCCATTCAATTGCATCCATTAATTTTTTTCCATTTTTAATATAATAGAGACCAACTTGTGCTAAATTTGAAACTAATTCATCTGGTTTTTCAACCATATCTACAATTATTCCATCTTTAACAATATTAACTCCAAACCTTCTTGGATCTTCAACTTCTTTTGAAAAGATTAATCCATCAAGATTTTTTGATAGTTCTGAAATCTTTGTAAGATCTGTAATGAACATTGTATCATTAAACACAATTAAAATATCTTCTTCACCAACTAAATCTTTTGCAAGCCATATTGCATGAGCTGGACCTTTTCTTTCTTTTTGAACAACATACTTAACCTTTAAATTGGGATATTTTTTATTAATAAATTCTTTAATTTGAGACCCATTTTCATCTGTAATAAAGATAAACTCATTATCTCCATTAAGAGTAAGAAGGTTGTTCATTATATGTTCAAGAACAGTTTTTCCTGCCACAGTAACAAGAGATTTAGCTTTTGAATAAGTGTGTGGTCTTAATCTTGTCCCTTTGCCTGCAACAGGTAATATAATTTTCATTTAAAGCTCCTGAACAACTACTGTTCCACTAATTTTTACTTCTTTACCATTGTTATCAATAAATGAAATATATGCTCCTTGAACTTCAATTTTAAATCTACCTTTCCACTGTTTGATTATATTTCCATTACAGTCATATAAAGTAACAATTCTTTTTAAACCTATAATATCTGATTTAAAGTGTTTAAGCTCTTTTCTTTGTTTTTCAGTGCAAGATAAAATAAAAATTGAGAATAAAATAAAGATAATAATTAACACTTGTTTTTTAATTTTGATTGTCATATATTAATACCTCCATTGTGATAAGCTGTAATACAGGAAATTAAAAAAAAATTCAACAAATAATGGGGTTATAATGGGAATAATTGATTTACATACACATTCTACTTTTTCAGACGGAACATTAACACCTGAAGAAATTATTAAATTAGCAGAGAAGATTCAATTATCTGCTGTTGCATTAACAGACCATGATACTGTAAGTGGACTTGATGATTTTATGAATTTTGATGCTTGTAATGTTGAAAAAATTCCAGGTGTTGAAATAAGTGTTCAGATGAAAGGATACAATTTTCACATGGTTGGATTATTTATTGATAAGTCAAATGGAATTATAGAAGAAAAACTTCAAATATTACAAAACGAAAGGGCAAATAGAAATTATAAAATTATTGAAAAACTAAATCAGCTTGGATTTAAAATTTCAATTGATGAATTAATGGAAATAGCTGGAGAGCAACTCGGAAGACCTCACATTGCAACATTACTATTTAAAAAGGGTTATTGTTCTTCGCCTAAAGAGGCATTTGAAAAATTTTTAAAAAAAGGAGCACCAGCTTATTTTGATAAATTTAGATATTCTCCAGAAGAAGCAATTAAAATGATACATTCTTCAAATGGGATTGCAATAATCGCGCATCCAGGACTTATAAATATTAGCAATAGAGAAAAAGTAGAATTAATAAAGTATTTAAAAAATATCGGACTTGATGGTATAGAGGTGTTTTATTCAGATCATACCAAAGAAGATGAAAAATTTTTTTATGAAATAGCTATGAGAGAAAATCTATTAATTTCAGGAGGAAGTGATTTTCATGGAGAGAATAAAAAAGGAATAGAATTAGGCACAGGACGAGGAAATTTAAATATAGATTATAAATATTTAGAAAAAATGAAACAATATTTAGGAGTTTAAAATGAGTATTTTAAACATCGTAACTTTTCCAGATTCAAAATTAAGAGAAAAATCAAAAGAAATTGAAAAAATTGATGAAAACATAAAAAAGCTTGTAGATGATATGATTGAAACAATGATTGAAAATAAAGGATTAGGGTTGGCTGCAATTCAGGTAGGTGTGCCATTAAGACTTTTTATTATTGATTGGAGAGGTGTAGGAGAAGATGGTGAAAATGATCATAAAAATCATGATATAAAGGTTTTCATAAATCCAAGAATTTTAAATTTAGAAAAGAAATTCATAATGGAAAATGAAGGATGTTTAAGTCTTCCAGATTTGAGGGCAGATATTGAAAGGTATTATATTGCTGAAGTTGAGGCGTTTGATTTAAGCGGAAAAAAATTTAAATTAAAAGGTGAAGATATTTTAGGGGTTGCAATTCAACATGAGTATGAACATTTAGAAGGAAAACTATTTATTGATAAATTAAGTCCAGTCAAAAGAAGATTTTTATTAAAAGAATATAAGAAAAAGAGGAAAAATGATTAATATATTATTTATTGGTTCTGGAGAATTTGCTGTTCCTTTTTTAGATTATTTAAATCGTAAAGATAATATAAATATTGTAGCAGTTGTTACTCAAGTCGATAAACCTGGAGGGAGAGGAAAAAAATTATTGCCTACTCCTGTTAAAGAAGCTGCAATAAGATTAAATTTAGATGTATTACAGCCTGAAAATATAAATTCGTCTGAAATAATAGATTTTATTAAAAAAAATGAAATAAAAATAAATGTTGTCATATCTTATGGTCAGATTATTAAAAAAGAAATTTTTTTATGTCCTATCTATAATTCAATTAATGTACATCCTTCTTTGCTTCCAAAATATAGAGGTGCATCTCCTATTCAAAATGTATTATTAAATGGAGAAAAAGAAACAGGAGTTTCAATTATTGAAATTGATGAAAAAATGGATGCTGGAGATATTCTGGCACAAAAAAAAATAGAAATTTCTATTGATGATGATTTTTATTCATTGAGTAAAAAGTTAGAGGAAGAGGGAAAAAAGCTTTTATATGATACTATTTTAAAGATTGAAAAAAATGAAATTACAAAGATTTCTCAGAATGATGAAGAGGCAACATACTGTAAGAAAATTTTTAAAAAAGATGGATTAATTAACTGGAAAGAATCTTCTTTTAAAATATACAATAAAATAAGAGCATTTGTTAAATGGCCAGTTGCTTTTACTTATTATGAAAAAAATTTAATAAAAATTTACAAAGCAAAATTAACAGATTTAGAATACGATTATCAACCTGGAACTATTTATAGAATTGATAAAAAAAATTTTGGTGTTATCTGTGGAGATAAAAAATTATTAAAAATTGAAAAATTACAGATACAGGGAAAAAAGATAGTATCAGCAGGTGATTTTTTAAATGGATATCCTCTTAAAACAGGAGATAAATTTATAAGTGAATCCAGATAGGCCAAAAAAAAGATTATTTATTTCACTGCTACTTGCAACAGCTTTAATAATTTATCTAATATTTACAATTCTTTATATTATCCCTGCTATTGGCTTTAATAATCTACCTGAATTACTTAAATATCTATTCTATTTTATATTAATTTTTATTCCTCTTTCAATATCTGTTCTTGTTTTGATACTTGTTGTTGCAATTTTAAGAGGAAAAGATTTCACAAAAATAAAAAAAATAAGGGTAATTGCAATTAAGGTTCTATATCCACTTGTAACTTTAATTGGCAATTTATTTAAAATTGATATAGATAAAATAAGATCTTCTTTTATTGAAATAAATAATTCACTCCTATCTCCACTAAAGAATAAATATAAAAAAGAAGAAATTTTAATTTTACTTCCTCATTGTTTGCAATATAATGAATGCAACATAAAAATAACAAATAATATTGAGAATTGCAAAAGGTGCGGGAAGTGTAAGGTTAAAGATATTTTAGAAATTGCAGAAGAAAATGGAATTCATGTTGGAATTGCTACTGGTGGAACAATGGCAAGAAAAATTGTAAAAGATATAAAGCCTAAATTTATAATTGCTGTTGCCTGTGAAAGAGATCTTGCAAGTGGTATTCAGGATAGCTATCCTTTGCCAGTATATGGTATTCCCAACAACAGGCCTTTTGGTCCCTGCTTTAACACAGACCTTGATTTAGAAAAATTAAAATTTGCAATTAAATATTTTGTGAAATCTTAAATTTTTTAATTCGTGTTGACTTTTTTTAATTCATTTCTATAAAATAACTAAGGGGTGAGGAATGATTGCTCTTTCAAAATTTTTTGAGACAAATTCATTAAATGATATTGTCTGTTCGATTAAAAAACCTCGTAGTTATTACTTAAAAAATTCATTAAGAGGTTTTAAATCCTGGTTAATTCCATACATTAAATCACAATTAAATAAAAAAAATTTCTCTCCAGTTTTAGCATACCTCTATACAGATTTAGATTGTAATATAAAATGTAGATACTGTTACAGTCAGGGGACACATATTCCTGGAATGACAATGGATGTTGCTAAAAAATGTGTTGATTGGTTGCATTCAATTGGATGCAGGGTTTTAGCTTATATGGGAGGTGAGCCATTAGTTAGAAAAGATTTTATTATTGATTTAACAGAATATGCTGTGAAAAAAGGTTTTTTTGTTTATCTTCCAACAAATGGTTATCTACTTGACAAAGAGTTTATTGATGCAATTGGAAAAGCTGGGGTTGCAGCAATAAATTTTGCAGTTGATGTTGTAAACCCAAAACCTGGACTCCCTAAAGCTTTAAGTAAGGTTTATAAACAACTTGAATGGCTATTGGAAAAAGAACCTGAGTATGGTTATATTACATTTTTTAATATAAATATTACAAGAAAAAATATTGAGGATGTTAAAGTTTTAACAGAAATTGCAAATAAAATAGGAATTGCTACAGATTACCATATTAATGAACCTCCTCCCATTGATTATGAACATTTTAAATATAAAGATGATGGATGGTGGATTACTCCAGATGAATTTGAGGAAGTGGATAAATTAGTTGATTGGCTAATTGAAAAAAATAAATCTGGTTTTACAATGGTTAATTCAATTGAACATTTAAAATTAATTAAAGACTTTATTAGAGGTAATTTAAAACCATGGAATTGCAGAGCTGGTGAAATTACAATGGTGATAAGGCTTGATGGTTCGTTTGCTCCTTGTTTTGAGATGTATGGTAGTGAAAAAGATTGGGGAGATGTTTTCAGAGGACCTAAATTTGATCAAAATAAATTAAGAGAGTTAAAGAAAAAATGCTCAAAACATTGTCTTAGTACATGCAACTTTCAGGTTTATCACTACACTAAATCTTATCTTTATTCTCTACAGTGGGTAATAAAACATGCTTATTCTGATTTATTTGGCACTTCTTAAATGATAGTAAAATTTTATTTAAAATTTTTTCAATATATGATAAATATGAGTTTTCTCCACTTCCAAGAGGATCAATTTTTACAAAATTTACATTTAAATCATTTTTTAAATTATTAATTATATTTGAATGGATATTGGAACTATATAATATTATTTTAACATTATATTTTTTTGCTTCTTTTATTAATTTTAGGTAATGTTTTATCGATAATGTTTGATGTTCTGAGACAAATACCACATCAATAATATTTAAGTTAAAATCATAAGCAAGGTAATCAAAAGCTGGGTGTATTTCTATAATATTTTTATTTTTAATTTTTGAAAATTTTAGCTTAAAGTTTTGTATTAATATTTTTAATTTTGATTGAAATTGACTCGCTTTTTTACAAATTATTTCTTTATTTTCAGGGAATTTTTTTGTTAAAATTTGTTTGATAATATCAATATGTTTTAACATGGTTTGGGGTGATAACCATATATGAGGATTTCTATGTGGAGGGTTTAAGTAATATTTATATGCATTTTTCTTTAAATTTTTTTCAATCCATCCATCAAAATCTTTCTGTACTCCTATAAAAATATCTGCTTTTTCAATTAATTTAATAGTAGAGGGAGTAGGCTCAAAAAAATGAGGATTTGAATTTACTGGAATTATATTTATAACTTTTACATTATTAGGTACAAGCTCTTTTAAAAATAACTTTAACGGATAAACACTTGTAATTATATTATTATTATTTGCATGTAAAAATGAAAAAGAAAGCAGGCTATATAAAATAGCCAAGCTTTTCAGAAATTTTCCTTGCGCCTTCAACAACAATTGGGCCCAACTCCTCTTTAATTCTGTCAAAAGTAATTCTATTCACAGGTCCTGATATACTAATTGCACCAACAACTCTTTTTGTATAATCTTTTATTGCTGCACCAACACATCTAACCCCTGGGTCAACTTCTTCATCATCAATTGCATAGCCTAATTCTTTAACTTTTTCTAATTCTTCTTTTAGCTTATCTAAGGAAGTAATAGTATTAGGAGTAAATGGCTTCATTTCTCTTGGATTTACATATTTTTCTATCTCTTCTCCACTTTCAATTAAAGATGCGAGTTGTGCTTTGCCTGAAGCACAACAATAAACTGGAAGTTGAGCTCCAATTCTTGATACCACTCTCACAGGTTGGTTAGCTTCAACTACATCTATATAAACAATTTTTTGTCCACGTAAAACCGATAAATAAACATTTTCATTACATTTTGCAACTATATCTTCCATTACTGGTCTTGCTTGTCTTAAAAGACCACTCTGTTTAAGGTAGTTTTGACCTAATTCTAAACATTTTACTCCAAGTCTATAATTTTCATTTAATTTGTTTTGCTCAATATAGCCTTTACTCTCTAAAGTTGCAAGAAGTCTAAAAACATTATTTTTGTGTAAATTTAATCTTTTGCTTAGCTCTGTTACCCCTAATTCTGTAACATCTCCATTAAATTGTTCCAAGAGTTCCAAGGCGTTAATTACTGCCTGGATGGTGTATTCTGATTTTTCTCTCTTTTTTCCCATCGCTTTCCCCTCCTTGTTTTACATATTATAAATCTTTTTCTTTAAAATGTCAATATAAATAAAACATATTTATATAAAAAAAAGTTTTTTTTTTATCAAATTTAATTTTTTTTTTATTTCAGTATGTTGTATTAAAAAAAATTCAAACAGGGTAGATAAAATTATCCTTGAATAATAAATTTTGTTATGATAAAAATTAAATATGAAAAAAGAAGTACTACTCATTTGGTTTATTATCTTTTTTTGCCTGAATTTAATATTCTCATGTAAGTCAAGAAATGAAAGATTCAAAGAAGTTAATAAAAAGACAATCGAAACTAAGGCTGAAAAGTTAAAATATTTAAAAATTACAAATACTAACTATACTGTTAAAAAAGGTCATGTTAATTATATTTTAGATGCAACTATTCAAGTGACAAATGTTTCAAATAAAAAAATTTATTGGTTTAAAGTTCTTGTTAATATCTTTGCAAATGGTAGATTAACTCATTCAATTATTTATACCCCTAATTATTATCCTGGAAAAGATGGAAAAATGTATTATAGAATTCTTGAACCAAAACAAACAGGAATTTTTAGAATTTTGTTAGGAGAACAATATAATATTAAAGAAAAACCAGATAATGTTGTAATAACTTTATTTGAGGTTGGAGACAATTTAGATATTTTTAAAAAGATTAGAGTTAATCCAAAAAAATATTTCATTCCATATACTCCTGAATAAAAATGCTTTTTAGCAAGCCTCTATATCAGCTTATTAGACCTAAAAATTTAAATGAATTTATTGGACATGATAAAGCTATTAAAAATTTAACACCTCAGAATTTGATTTTATGGGGACCTCCAGGAATTGGTAAAACAACTCTTGCATATATCCTATCAGAAAAATGGAAAAAGCCTTTTTTTGAAATGTCAGCTGTATTGTCCGGGAAAAAGGAGGTTAAAGAAATTTTAGATAAAGTAACTGAGTCAGGGCTTCAGTATATTTTATTTATAGATGAAATTCATGCTTTTAATAGAACTCAACAAAATGTATTTTTAAAACATTTAGAAGAAGGGAAAATTATTTTAATTGGTGCAACTACTGAAAATCCTTCTTTTGAAGTAATTTCTCCTTTAATTTCAAGATGCAAGATAATAAAATTAGAAAAGTTAAATCAAGATAATTTAAAAGAAATATTAAAAAGAGCAATAAGATTTTGTGAAGAAAAAAATATAAAAATTGTTTATTATGAGGATTTTTTTGAAGATATAACTCTTTTTGCTGATGGTGATGCAAGAGTATTAATAAATACATTTGAAAATTTAATTGAGACTTTAAAAAAAGATGAAATTGTTCAGATAACTAAAGAAGACTTTTTTGATTTAATTAATAAAAATTATTACCTTTATGATAAAAGTTATGAAGAACATTACAATCTAATATCAGCTTTTCATAAAAGTTTAAGGGGAAGTGATCCTGATGCATCATTGTATTGGTTATTTAGAATGTTAGAAGCTGGAGAGAATCCAAGGTATATTTTACGAAGATTAATAGTTTGTGCAAGTGAAGATGTTGGAAATGCTGACCCAAATGCTTTAAATATTGCAATAAACGCATTGCATGCTTTTGAATTTGTTGGTCCTCCTGAGGGTTTTCTTGCAATAGCCCAGGCAACTTTATATATCGCTACTTGTCCTAAAAGTAATTCTGTTTATAAAGCTACGAAAAAAGTGAAAAAAGAAATTAAAGATACAGGAAGTTTACCTGTGCCATTGCATTTAAGAAACGCTGTAACAGATTTGATGAAAAAAATGGGATATGGTAAAGATTATAAATATCCTCATGATTACGATTATCATTTTATCCCTCAGGAATATTTCCCAGAAGGTGTAAAAAATAAAAAATTTTATGAACCTGGTGATATTGGTTTTGAGAAAGAGATAAAAAAGAGAATGAAATGGTGGGAAAAATTAAAGAAAAATTATTGACTGAAATTTAGTTTGTGGTATTAGTAAGCATTCATAATTCAAGGAGGTTTTAATGGAAAAGGAGATATATATTGTAGGTACTGGCTCTTATGTTCCTAAAAATGTTATTAACAACGAATTTTTTAAACAATTTATTGAAACATCAGATGAGTGGATTTACACTCGAACTGGGATAAGAGAGAGAAGATGGGCAGATAGAGATGAAGCAGCTTCAGACTTAGCTGCTCAAGCTTTTAATAAAATGAATAAAGAATTGAAAATAGATCCATTGGATATAGAATTAATTGTAATGGCAACAATAACTCCAGATACACAATGTCCATCTGGGGCAAACTGGCTTGAAGCTAAAATTGGTGCTAAAAATGCAGTATCTTTTGATGTAACTGCTGCATGCTCTGGATTTATTTTTGCTTTAGATGTGGCTAAACAATATTTGTTAAATGGTACATTTAAAAATGCTCTTGTTGTTGCTTCTGAAATTATGAGTCGAGTAATTGACCTTTATGATAGAGATTCTTGTATATTATGGGGAGATGCGGCTGGTTGCGTATTTTTAACAACAGATGAAAAATATCAAGGATATCCTGTGTTAAAGTCAACTCATATCTTTACAGATGGAGAGAATGGCCAGAATCTTTTAATGCCAGGTGGAGGATCTAAAACAACTCCAATTTCCCATGAAAGTGTTGATAAAAAATTACATTATTTAAAACTAATTCAGGCAAATGATTCACTAAGAGTTGCAGTAAGAAGATTTTCAGAAAGTATAAAAGTTGCATTAAAAAATAATAACTTATCTCCTGAAGATATTAACGTAGTAATTCCTCATCAGGCAAATATAAGAATAATTCAAAATGTTGCAAAATTAAGTAAAATTCCTATGGAAAAGTTTTATCTAACAATTGAGAAGTATGCAAATTCTTCATCTTCAACAGTTCCAACTGCATTAGATGAAGCTGTTAGAGATGGTACAATAAAAAAAGGAGACAATGTAATATTAACAGCATTTGGAGGAGGGTTAACCTGGGGAAGTGCATATATTAAATGGTGAAGGAGCCAAGTACCTGAAATTTTATGTGCTCGGGTAGTAAGGAGTGTGTAATAATTAATAAATGAACATGCGTAGAAGCGTAAATGCGAAGATGCGTAAAAATGACACAATACATCATCCACACATTATTGCATGTACGCATTTACACATTTACGCATCTACGCATTAACGCATCTACGCATAAACTCAAAGAGGAGGTGTAAAATGGCTGATTGTATTTTTTGTAAAATTATAAATAAAGAGATTCCTTCTGAAATTGTATATGAAGATGAAAATGTTATTGCTTTTAAAGATATTAATCCAAAAGCTCCTGTGCATATATTAGTTGTTCCAAAAAAACATATTCCTACTTTAAATGATTTTGATGATCCAGATTTAATGGTGAAAGTAATGGAGACCTGCAAAAAAATAGCTAAAGATTTTAATGTTGCTGAATCAGGTTATAGAGTGCTTGTGAATGTTAATAAGGAAGGCGGTCAAGTTATTTATCATGTGCATTTCCATGTATTAGGTGGAAGATTATTTAAATTTGAACAAAAAGGTGAGTAATATGAAAGATTTGAAAGAAAATTATAGAAAAATTATGGATGACCATTTCCCAGATAAAATTGAAATTAAATATGGAAATACAATATTGATTTATAGAAAAAGAACATGGAAAATTTTTGATGAATCAAAAGGAATTTATGTAGAAAAAGGCTTGAGATATGGAGAAAATCCTGGTCAGGAAGCTGCATTATATGAACTTATAAATGGGAATCTTGTACTTGGGGATTGCAGATTTATTGAACCAGGTAATGGACTTGTTAGTTCTTTATCAGAAGAAAATTTCATTCAATTTGGGAAACATCCTGGAAAAATTAATTTAACAGATATAGACAATGGTTTAAATATAATAAAATATTTTGATAAACCATGTGCTGTTATTTTAAAACACAATAATCCCTGTGGTGTGGCTGTTTCAGATTCAATAAATGATGCTTATGAAAAAGCTTTTTTTGCAGATAGAATAGCTGCTTTTGGAGGATGTGCAGTATTAAATAGGAAAGTAGATAAAGAACTGGCTGAATTTATTTCAAAGTATTATATTGAAGTTTTAGTTGCTCCAGAATATAGTGGAGATAGTATTGAAATATTAAAAAAGAGAAAAAATTTAAGAGTTGTTAAAATAGAAAAATTGTATGACCTAAAAAAATATAGATACTTTCGTTTTGTAGATTTTAAATCTTTAATTGATGGTGGATTAATTTTACAACAATCTCCATTAAATAAAATTGAAAAAAAAGAAGATTTTAAATTGGCAGAAGCAGAATATAAAGGTAAAATATATAAAATAGAAAGAGAACCAACTGAAAAAGAATATGAAGATATGCTCTTTGGATGGTTTGTTGAACAAGGAGTAACATCTAATTCAATTTTATATGTAAAAGATGGAGTAACAGTTGGAATTGGGACGGGAGAACAGGATAGAGTTGGTGTTGCTGAAATCGCAGCATATAAAGCTTATACAAAATATGCTGATAGATTATGCTTTGAAAAATATGGAATTTCTTATAAAGAGCTTGAACTTGAAATAAAAAGAGGAAAAAGAGAAGAGAAGTTAAAAATAGAAATAGATGAACAAGTTAAAGCAGAAAAAGGGAATTTAATTGGTTCAACAATGATTTCAGATGCTTTTTTCCCATTTAGAGATGGAGTTGATGTTGGAATTTCTCATGGAGTGACTGCTATTGTACAACCTGGTGGTTCTGAAAGAGATTATGAATCAATAATTGCTTGTAATGAAGCCAATCCTAAAGTTACAATGGTTTTTACTGGACAGAGAGCGTTTAAGCATTGATATAGTGCGAAGTCTGGAGTAGGGAGTAAATAGAGGTTAGTTAAGGTTAGTTAGAGTTAGTTGAGGTTAGTGAATAGGGATTAATTAGGAATTGGCTAATGAGGAGTGGTATGGTAGGTAATTGTGATATTTTTACTATACTACTAAACTACTATACCAATAACAACAAATAACTATGAATTACAATTAATTACTACAAATAACAAAAAACTAACACCATCACCAACACTAACACTAACACTAACACATATTTATAGGTTAAATATTAATGGTTGATGAAAAATCAAAAAAAATTCAGGAGATGTTTTCTGAGATTTCGGATAAATATGATTTTTTGAATCATTTTTTAAGTTTTGGTCAAGATATTTATTGGAGAAAAAAAGTTGCAAATATAATTAAAAATATTCCAAATAATGATAAAGTTATTGATGTCGCTTGTGGTACTGGAGATTTAGCAATTGAGATAAATAAAAAAATAAATAAAAATATAACAGGAATTGATTTTTGTTATGAAATGTTAAAAATTGCTAAAAAAAAAACAAAAGAACTAACTTTTATAAATGGTGATGCAACAAATTTACCATTAAAGGATAATTCTTTTGATATTTTAACAATAGCATTTGGTATCAGAAATATTCCTGAAAGAAAAAAAGCATTAAAAGAGTTTTATAGAGTATTAAAAAAAAAAGGATATTTAATTATTCTTGAATTTTCAATTCCAGATAATTTTTTATTCAGATTTTACTTTGAAAAAGTTTTACCATTTTTAGGTGGAATATTTTCAAAAAAAGAAGCTTATAAATATCTTCCAGATTCTGTTAAAAAATTTCCATCTGTAAGTAATTTTATAAAAGAAATAAATGAAATAGGTTTTTCAAGAATTGAAATTTTTTCTCTTTCTTTGGGAACTGTAAAAATTTATAAATGTGAAAAAGGGGCGGTGTAATTACCACCACCCCAAATTATTTACCCCAAAAGTTGTAACGCTAATTGTGGTAATGTGTTAGCTTGAGCAAGCATTGCAACACCAGACTGTGCAAGTATCTGATTTCTTACAAATTCAGTCATTTCAGTAGCAACATCAACATCTGAGATTCTGGATTCAGCAGCTTGTAGGTTTTCTGACTGAATTGATAAATTTGTAATTGTGTTTTCTAATCTATTTTGTAAAGCACCTAAAGAAGCTCTAATTCTGTCTTTTGATTGAATAGCTTCATCAAGAGCAGAAAGAGCAGCTTGAGCAGCAGATTGTGTACTAATTGTATAACCTGCATTGGATGAACTTGTAGAATTTCCAACTCCAAGAGATGATGCAGTTGCACTACCAATAGCTATAAAGTAATAATCTTCTGCTGAATCATTGCCAGTTCCAAAATGAACTTTTAATGGACCAGTTGCATCTAAACCGCTTCCTGAGTGGTTATTTATCCAATCAGCTGGATTCACATATTTGCTAGATAAAGAACCATCAAGTAATTTAATTCCATTAAAGTCTGTTGCATTAGCAATTCTTGTGATTTCTGATGCCATTTGTTGATATTCAGAATCAATCATAAGTCTCTGAACAGAAGTATAAGTACCAGTAGCAGCTTGTTCAGCGAGTTCTTTCATTCTAATTAATTTTTCATCAATAACACTTAATGCACCGTCAGCAGTTTGAATTAATGAAATAGCGTCTTGTGCATTTCTAATTCCTTGATTCAAGACTTTAATGTCCG
>JALVYZ010000341.1 GCA_027037705.1 bacterium
GTTACTTTATGTTCATATTTTAAAGTTTCTTGTGAAGTATCATAAACTCCAAGAGTTAAAATTTTATATATTGTTTTTTTTATGCCAGTAGAAGTTTCCATTAATTGAACAAGAATAGGACGATATAGGAACAAAATTTCTAAGATTAAAACTATTCCATAAAGGGAATAAACAAAGCCAAAACCAGCCATTGCAGAAGTTGGGTGTGGAGTAAGCATGATATTAAAAGCTCTATCTGGTCGTCCAAGATGATTTAATAAAGGAACTGTACAGAAAAACCAGAATGAAAGTGCAAATATTAAAGAAAATCTTGCCACAGGTTGTAATGTTTTTATTCCAAAAACATGATATAATGAAGATACAATAAAAGCCCCAGCAATTAAGCCAGTAATATATGGATAAGTAACAATCATTAATGACCACCATACTCTATCATTAGGAAAAACATAACCTACTGTTTGTATAACTTCATGCATTAGACCACCTCCTGCCTTAGATTTTTGTATCTTAGTCTTGGATATGTCCCCATATCGGGTTTTAACATGAAAAGAGGTGCTCCACTTTTAACAATTTTGTAAACATCTGAATTTTTATCCTTTAAATCGCCAAATTTCCTTGCTTTTGTTGGGCAGGCATTTACACATGCAGGAAGGAGTCCTCTTCTAACTCTATGATAACACCATGTACATTTATCAGCAGTGTGAGTTTTAGGATTTAAAAATCTTGAGCCATAAGGGCAGGCTTGAATGCAATACATACAACCTACACATCTTTTATAATCAATTAAAACAAACCCGTCATCGGTTTTAAATGTTGCACCTGCAGGGCAAACCTGCACACATGCAGGTTCTTTACACATATTGCATAATTTAGGTACAAAAAATGAATCTCTAATTGGTTTGTTCACTTTTCTTGGTTCGTTATAACCATCAACTGCTCCATTTGGAGAATCAATAAATACTTCTCCATCTTCTGTTATTATGTATCTTTCTACCCAGGTTCTATAGTATCCATCTGGGACATTGTATTCTCTTTTATCAGCTACACAACATGAACCACAGCCAATACATTTATTAATGTCTATTATAAATACATATTCATGATTAGCTGGATTGTAATTTTTTTCTGTTTTTAACTGTTTTTTAATAAACGATGGCATGGGTATAACCATGTAAGCTGCTCCAACTGATGCTGCTTGTGATAAAAATTTTAAAAATTCTCTTCTATCTATGCTCATTAAAAACCCTCCTTTTCAAAAAATTTTTTAACATGTTTGATATTTTTTAGAGGAGCATGAACAATATGACATTGGTCACATGTGTGCGAAAGACTCACTTTCATATTTTTTAAATGATCTGGATAGAGAATTGTTTTAACAACATTTCTAATTCTTCTTGCTGGGATAATTCCATTATGGCATCTTAAACATTGATTAATTAAGTCTTTTTTCTTTACTACAATTGCTTTTCCTATATATTTACCATTTTCATCTATATGAGAAGCAGCTGCACCATGACAAAATTCACAGGAAACAGATTTGTGGACACTGAATGACTGCATTTTTGATTCATTTGGATGGCATTTTATGCAAGAGGAGTTAGTAAAATGTTTTATTGGTCTTTTAAGTTCATCATCAATAGCTGAAAGTCTGTAAAATTTGTAAAATAAGCTCCCATGATTGCCAAAATCTTTTGGAGTAAAAATAAATTTTGCAATTCCACCAATAATTATTATAATTGCAAGTATTAAAATAACTCTAATTAAATATTTACTTTTCACTTTAACCTCCTTTTCAGGGTTAATTACATATAACTAATTTAATGTAAAAAGTGTGTAAAAATTCTGTAAAATTTGTGTTAATTTTTAAAAGAAATTATTTTTCTGGACCAAAAGGTTTGAATGTTACAATTAATGCAGGTAGGAGAAATAGATCTGCTAAAAGAGCTATAATCATTGTAATTCCAGTTAATAGTCCAAAATAAATAGTTGGAATGAAATTAGAGAAAACAAGAATTGAAAATCCTACAGTAATAACAAGAGTTGTATAAAACATTGCAAAAGCAATTGTTTGACCACATTTAAACATTGTTTCTTTGTAATTTCCAATTATTTTAAATTCTTGATGAAATCTGTGAATATAATGAATTGTATTATCAACAGCTATTCCCATACTAATTGCTGCAATTGTTATTGTCATCATATCTAAATGAATATTATTCCAGCCCATAAATCCTAAAATAAAAAATACTGGAAAAACATTTGGGAATATAGCTAATAAAGAAACTTTTAGAGATCTTAATAACAAAAGGAACATCACAAAAAGAAGTATTGCGGTATAACCTAATGTTAAAATTTGTGATTTAAATAAACTTTGTAAAATCTGATTGTATAAAACAAGTATCCCAGTTATATGAAACTGATCTTTTTCTATATGTAATTTCTTTACAAAATCATTTTTAATTCTTTTTAAAAGTTCATTTCTTCTTAAGTCTTTATCTGAGTCTTTGACTCTTGCAACTATATGTGCTTCGTTGTCTTTAATTGATACATAGGGTTTAATTATCATATCTTTAGCTTTTTTAGGCAATTCTTTGTATAGTAATGCTAACTCAAAATTATCTAATTCTCTACCGTTATTTAATTTTTCAGCTATTTGAATAAAAGTTGCAAGGGATAAAACTTTACCAATATGTGGAAGCTCAGATAAATAATTATGAACTTTTTTTATTAAATCTATTTTATCAACAGTAAACCAGTATTCAGGACCTGTTTTTTTTGTTTCTGTTGTCTCTTCCAATTCTTCAAGCATATCATCTTGAGAATTATCAATACTACTTTCCACTTCCATTTTATTATTTTTATTCTCTTTAAATTTTAAAATAACATCAAATGGAGTTGTCCCTCCTAAATTTCTATCAATGAATTTTAAACCCTGATAAATTTCTGTTGTATGTTTAAAATAATCAATAAAACTATTTTCAACTTGAAGTCGTGAAATTCCTATAAAACTTAAAATAATCACTATAACACTGATAATTATAATATATTTTTCTCTTGAGGCAATAATCTTTGGAACTTTTGTTAAAAAAGCAAAAAAAGATTCTCTATTTTTCATTGGTGCTGATTTTTTTAATAACATAACTTGAGCTGGGAAAAATATAAAAGTTAATAATAATGAAATAATTAATCCTACAGACATCATCCAGCCAAAAGTTCTTACAGGCTTTAAATTACATAGAAGCAATGATGAGAAACCAACTATGGTAGTAATAGTAGTATATAAACATGGTATAAATTTATCCTGAATAGTGTTTTTGATTAATTTTCTGTGTGATATTTCTGGATGTATTGAATTAAATTCTTCATATCTAACAATTAAATGTATTGCTATTGCCATTGTTAATATAAGTTGTAGCGAGACAAAGTTTGATGAAATAACAGTTACTTCCCAATCAAACATTCCTAAAATCCCCATCATTACTGTAACAGCAAAAGCACAGCATAACATTGGAAGCACAATCCATCTAATTTTCCTGAATGAATAGATTAAAGTGATTAACATAAAAATAAAAACACCAATGCCAAAAACTTCTAAATCATTTTTTATAAATAAAATTAAATCGTCAGCAATAATAGGGACACCACCAAGAATAATTTTGGCATTATTTTGATATTTTTTCACTATTTTTCTAATTTTTAGAATATCGTTATGACGCTGGTCATTAATCCTGTCTAACTCTTTCCTGATTTTTTTATTTAATTCTTTGTATCTCTTTTTTTCTGCAGGTGTTAATTTTGAAGAATGTTTTTTATCAATTAGTTTTTGTCTTTCTTCAATTAATCTATCATAATTTTTATTCTGTTTGAATATAACTTCAATTGCAGTAGCTTTTAAATCTGGACTAACAATTAAATTTTTATATAATGGGCTATTTTTAAATTCTTCTTTAGCTTGATTAATATCAATTCTTGGATCTTCAAGTGTAGGAATTTTTTTTGTAATATCAATTTTCATTTTATGTGCTGTTTCGATTAATGGGACATCAAGAATTGAAATTACACCATCAACATTTTTTATTTTTTTAACTTCATTTGATAAATTTTTTATATTTGATAGGATATTTTTAGAAAATAGGTCATCTTTTATCGGCTTATATGTAATTACAATAAAATCTTTTGATTCATATTTTCTTGCAACAGCTCTGTAAAACTTTAATTCTTTACTATTTTCATTTAAAAGAGTTTCTGCAGATGCATCAATCCTGAAATCAGCTGCATGGAATGAAAAAAATGCGATCATTGCAAGGAAAAGAACTATAGTAATAACAGGGTGGCCTAATATTAATTTGTCAAAAAGCTCTATACTTTTATTATAGTATTTTCTCATTTAACTTTATCGCTATTACTTTCTAATTTTTTTAATAGATCGTCAATGGTCCCTTTTGATAATATTTGATTAAATTGTGATTTGTATGTTCTAATAATACTTACACCTTCAATTTCTACATCATAAATTTTCCATCCTTTTTTAGATTTCCAGAACTTGAAAAGAGTTGAGTAATCTTTTCCTTCAGAGGTAAAAATAGCTGGAACAAAAATTATTCTTTTTTTCTTCTGTATTGCAGGTTTAATTTTATAAGTAACTTCTTTTAAGGTTACTCTATCAAGATATACCATTCTTATTCTTTTTTTAAAAAGTTTTAAAAATTTTTCTTTTTGTTCAGGTGTCATTTTATTCCAGTATTTTCTACCTAAAGTAAGTCTTGCCATTATATTAAAATCAAAAAGAGGATTTACTAATTCATAAATTCTATCTTTTTTTTCTTTTTCTGTAAGCTTTTTATCTTTTAAAATAGAGATTGCTTTTTGAGTTGTATTTTTTAAAAGATTTTCAACGAAAGATTTATCATCTGTTTGTGCATATAATGAAAAAGATAAAAAAAGAATCCAACAAATTAAAATTGTTATTTTTCTCATTTTTTACTCCTTAATTAATTTTATCCTGTTTTGTTCATACATATCTCTAATGAATGAATAAAAATCAAGGGATTCTCTTCTAAATTTTTCGTATTCTCCTATATGTAAAGATGTATAGTTCATTTTCTTAAATGTATATATAGCTCCTGCAATCCAGAGATTTGGTATATAACTTATTGGGTTTAAAAATAAATCTCCAACAAAGCCTATGGTGTCTCTGATATTTGAAGGTCCAATAAATGGCCATTCAAGATGAATTGTATTATTCAAATGATAAAAACCTAATGTTTGTCCAAAGTCTTCATCATGAGGTTTTAAATGAAATTTCCAATAAGCAACATCAGAGAAACCCACAACTCCAATGGTAGAATTTAAAATAAATCTTGCAGTTTCTATCCCAGCTCCTTTGAATTTAAATTGTAGAATATTATTGACAAATCTAATTGGAAAAAGTAAATTTTTAAAGAAATTATTAAACCAATGTCTTATTTTCTTGGGAAAAATTTTAGAGTATCCTTTTGCTGATGGTTCCAAAAACCATGTATAAACTTTGTCATTAAAAGCAAAAATACCTCTATTAAATGGCTGGAGAGGATCACAAACTATATATGATGTGTTTTGTTCAAATTGTTCTGAAATATCAGATGGGAAATTATCACTATCAGCAAATAAATTTAAATTAAACGATATTATTATAGTAATTATAAAAGGAATCACTTTAAAATTTTTCATTTTAAATCTCCCATTTAAACTTTAATTAAATTTAACAAAATGTGGTAAAAAAATCAAAGCTTCTATTAAAAAGTGAAAATTTTATTTTAGAAACCAGCAAACATCCAATCGAATACATCTTCAGCTATTATAGAAGATAATTTTTTATAAATAATAGGCCTTAAATTTTCTATTATTCCAACATCTATATTAATATTTTTACCTTCAGATATCCCTGTCTTAAACTCTTTATATTCATAGAAATCTTTTGTTTTTAAAAGAACTCCATTTTTGTCAATCAGAGAAATTTCTACAATCATTGAAGCTCTATATTCTAAACTTCTATCGGATGATAAGAAGGAAATTCCAGCATATTTAAAATTTTTAATTTTTCCTTTAATTAATAAATCAGCTTTTCCTAAGTCTGAAACTAATAGGGTGTCTTTTCTTTTTATAAATTGATTTTTTAAAGCCTCAGTAAAATAATCTTCAAGACGAGGTTCATCAGTATTATTTTTTACATACTTTACATAAACTTTTACAGGCTTTTTCAACTTTGCTTGAGTATGTTTATATCCACAACCAACGACTAAAAATAATAAAGGTAATAAAATAAATGAAAATTTTTTCATGAAAATTAATTAGCATATTAATTATTAAAAATCAACATTATAAAATTTTTGACTTTTAATTAATTTTGAATTATAAAAATTACATGAATGAAGAAAAGGTTTTAAAATATTTTATAGAAGCTAAAGATATAGGAAGAATTGAAAATCCTACATCTGTGGGGATTGGTGGGGATCCTGGTTGTTCTGATTATATAAAACTTTATTTAAAAATTGAAAATGATATAATAAAAGATGCAAAAGCAGAAGTATATGGCTGTCATATCGCAATAGCAGCCACAAGTGCTTTTATTCAATTAATTAAAAATAAACATTATAGAGATGCAATTAATATTAAACCTGATGATGTGTTAAATGAATTAGGTGGCTTACCAGAAGAAAAAATTCATTGTACCAATTTAGGTCCAATGGCTCTTGAAAATGCTATTCAAGATTACATTTTAGAAATGCTATGTCAACAAGCAGAAAACGAAAATGATTAAAATTGATTACAATTTTGCATTAAAAGATATAATTGGAGATAAAGGAATAAGCATAAATGAAATTGAAAAATTAAGAGGAAAAAGTTTAGAAGTTCATAAAAGAATAATTCAAGAAATTAACAATCAAAAGATAGGTTTTTATCAATTATTAAATCAAGACTTAGTCGAATTAAAAAATAAAGTAGATGTTTATAAGCAAAAATTTAAAAATATGGTTATTCTTGGAATTGGTGGGTCCTCTCTTGGGGCTAAGGCTATTTACAATGCGTTGGATAAAAATAGTCCAAGAAATTTATTCATATTAGATAACATTGATCCAGATTTTTTTATTGATTTTATAGAAAAATTAAATTTAGATGAAACATGTTTTACTGTGATCAGCAAATCTGGAACTACTACAGAAACTATTTCTCAATTCTTAATTATATTGGATAAGGTTAAAAATAGATTTCAACAAGACTTTAAAGAAAGATTAATAATAATAACAGATCCCTCAAAAGGAGGGTTAAGAGAATATGTAAATAATTTTAAAATAACTTCATTTGACATACCTCAAAATGTAGGGGGGCGTTTCTCAGTCCTATCTCCAGTAGGTTTAGTTCCATTATACTTTGTAGATATAAATATAGACAAACTTTTAGAAGGTGCAAAAGATTATAGTAAAATTTGTTTAAAAGAATCAATATTTGAAAATCCTTCATATTTAACAGCTCTAATTCAATTTATATCTTTTTTTAAAGGTAAAAATATTTCGGTACTTTTTGCATATTCAAAATTTTTAGAAAATTTTGTTGAATGGTACAAACAATTATGGGCTGAAAGTTTAGGAAAAGAAGAAAAGTTTGGTTTTACTCCACTAAAGGCTATTGGAGTTACAGATCAACATTCATTATTGCAATTATTTATGGAAGGACCAGATGATAAAATAATAACTTTTATAAAAATTAAAAATTATAAAAAATCATTGTCTATACCTAAAATAGATGAAACCAATTATTATTCATATCTTTTTGAACATAATTTAAATGAAATTTTTAATTATGAATTTGAATCAGTTAAAGTAGCTCTTGCTAAAAGAGGTAAGATAAATTATACTATTTATATTGATATGTTAGATGAATATCATCTTGGGGCTTTAATTTTTTACTTTATGATTAAAACAGTTTTTACAGGGTATTTATTTAAAATAGATCCTTTTAATCAACCAGGTGTTGAAGAAGGAAAGAATTTTACTTATGGTTTATTAGGAAGAAAGGGGTATGAAAATAAAAAGATTGAATTTGAAAATTTTATGAGTAAAATTCGTCAACAATTTATTATATGAAATATGATTTCAGGAGGAATAAAAAATGCAAATTGAGAAAAAAGTAAATGGTGATATAGTAATTTTTTCATTTTCTGGAAATTTAATTCTCTCAGAATTAGAATCTGTAAGAGAACAAGTTAGGGATACAATTGAGAAGGAAAATGTAAATAATATAATTTTTGATATGACTGATGTAGATTTTATTGATTCTGCAGGAATTGGATTTGTTGTTTCTATTTATAAAACTTTAAAAGGGAGAAATGGTAAGTTTGCTCTTTGTGGATTAAAAACAAAACCAAAAGAAGTTTTTAGTTTAACAAGACTTGATAAAATTATTAAAATTTATGATGACTTAGAAACTGCTATAGAAAATTTTAAATAAAAAATGAAAATAGCACTTTATGGAATTAAAGATAATATTAATTTAGACTCTGAAATAAATTTAGTTAAAATAGATGATATCGAGGAATTAAAAAAAAACAATGATGTTAAGGTCTTAATTGCAAATGTAAAGAATATTGAATTATTAAATTCTATTGCGCAGCTATTAATTTTCAAACCAAATTTAATTTTTATTTCATTTATTGAGAAAAAAGATTATCAACTCATCCCTAAAGTACTTGCAGCTGGGGCCAAAACATTTTTTTTTCCACCATTTAATAAAAATTTTCCAAGAATATTAAGCTATTTAAAAGAAATTATAAACAAAAATAAAGAAGAATATGAACCTACAGAAAGTTTTTTAGGTATTGTTGGGAAGAGCAAGAAAATTTTAGAGGTTTTTAATATAATAAAGAATGTTGCTCCAACTGATTCAACGGTCTTAATAACAGGAGAAAGTGGAACTGGAAAAGAACTTGTAGCTAAAGCAATACATTCTTTAAGTAAAAGAAAAGATAAACCTTTTATCCCAATAAATTGTGGAGCAATACCAAAAGATTTAATAGAAAGTGAATTATTTGGTTATAAAAAGGGCGCTTTTACCGGTGCTAATACAAATAAAGTAGGAAGATTCGAAGCCGCAAATAATGGAACTGTTTTTCTCGATGAAATTGGTGAATTACCACTTGATATGCAGGTAAAATTATTGAGAGTTTTACAGGAGAATGAAATTCAACCAATTGGTAGTAATTTACCGATTAAAATTAATGTTAGAATTATAGCTGCTACTAATAAAAATTTAGAACAATTAATTGAAGAAAATAAGTTTAGAGAAGATTTGTTTTATAGATTAAATGTTATTAATATACATTTACCTCCACTTAGAGAGAGAAAAGAAGATATAGATTTATTAATTGACCATTATATTAAAATATTTTCAGAAAAACATGAAAAATCCGATAAAATATATGGTATGGCAGAGGAAACAAAATTTATTTTAAAAAATTACAGCTGGCCTGGAAATATAAGGGAGCTCAAAAATTGTATAGAAAGATTAGTTGTATTGAAGTCAGAGGGAATAATTTTACCATCAGATTTGCCTCCAAAATTTTTTGATTTAGATGACCTTGAGGATAATGTTTCTGATAAAGAATTTATGAATAATCTATTTCAATTGTCAGATGAAGGGGTTGATTTAAAATCTTTAATTGAGAACATAGAGACTTCAATGATTATACAGGCATTAGAAAAGGCTGGTGGAGTAAAAGAGAAAGCAGCTAAATTATTAGGGATTAAAAGAACTACATTAATAGAAAAAATGAAGAGAAAAAACTTAATGTGAAAATGAAAAAGATTTTTTTTTTACTTTTTTTTATAATAATTAATTTACTATATGGTGAAAATTTAAACTATATTACAGCTATTAAATATAGAGACTTCCCTAAAAAAAATTTTGTTAGACTGGTATTATTTTTTGTATCTCCCCCTCCATTTTTTGAAATTAAAAAATTATCAGAGAAAAAATTAAAAATTATACTATATAATACTGATCTAACGAAATATGTGCCTATTGTTAAAGTCAAGTCTGAAATTTTATCAGAAATTATTCCTAAACAAAATAAAGCAAATGTTGAGGTAACTTTTATATTTAAAAAAGATATTTATGATTATTCTTATATAAAATCAGTGGCACCAAATTTAATTTATTTAAAAGTAATTGTACATAAACAAAAAAAAATACCATTAGAGTCTGAAAATAAAACAAAAGAAAAGAAAATTACAAAAAAAGAAACTCTTAAAAAATTACAAAAAAAGGTAGCTCCAAAACAGGCCAAGAAAGTTAAACCTAAAATAAAACCTAAACCAAAACCAAGAAAGGTTGAGATCCCTGAAGTTAAAATAAATCAAGCAAAAAAGATTTATGATCTTGGACTGTATAAGATGTCAGAGGGAAAGTATTCAGAAGCTATTTCTATATTTAATCAAATTTTATCTCAATTTTCAAAGGATAATCCTTATTACATAAAGGCACAATTTAGAATTGCTGATTGTTATTATAAGACTATGGATTTAAAAGATCCTCATAGTGTGATGAATGTAGCAAAAATTTATTTTGAATTAGTTTCAAAATATCCAAAAAATCCTGAATCAAGTTGGGGAATGTTTCAAATAGGGAATTGTTATATGAAACTTGGTTTTTATGAAGAAGCATTAGCAGCTTTTAAATATGTTATAAAATATGCTCCTAAAACTCTCTATGTTAAAACTGCAAAATTTAATGTCGGTACAATACTATTAAAATTCAGAAAATACAATGAGGCTATTAAATATTTTCAGGATATTATAAAAAATTATCCAAAAAGTCTTATATTAGAAAAGGCATATTATAAATTAGGTGATTGTTATGCTGCATTAAAAAAATATAAAAAAGCAATCAAGTATTATCAATACGCTGAAAAAAATTGGCCAGAACTTTTAAATGAGATGCCTGAAACATTATATAATATTGGAGATACTTATTTTCATTTAAAAAAATATGGAAAAGCAAGAGAGTATTTCTTAAAAATAAGATCTCTTTTTCCAAAAACAAACTATGTTAATATAGCACTTTTGAAAGTTGGAGAAACTTATTTAAAAGAAAATAAAATTGATAATGCTCTTTATGTTTTTAATAGAGTTATTCAAATATCAAAAGATAAAAATAATCAAATTATTGCAAGAATAAGAATGGCAGAAATAGGATTTAAATATAATATTTCTCCTGAAATTAAAAAGGAATATGGATATCTTGTTAATCCAGAAAAAGGCTTTCTATACATTATTAAAAATTATCCAGAAAATAAATTGACTCAAGTAGCATATTCTAAATTAGTAAAATATTACTTAAAAAAAGGGATTTATTCTAAAGCTGTTTATTATTTAGAAGAATTTTTTAGAAAATTTCCTTTTTCAGAAATTGATGATTTAATGAAATCAAATTTAAAGCAAGCATTAAAAGGATATATTAATCTTTTATTTCAAAATAAAAATTATTATAAAATCGCAGTTTACTATGAAAAATACAAAGAAGATTTATTTAATACCATATATAATCAGAATTTATTTTTACAAATTGCACTTAGTTTAAAAAATTTATTTTTAATTCAAGAGTCTACAACTCTTTTTAAAAAAATTTATAAAAAAACAAAAAAGAATAAAGATTTTATTGAGTACAATATTATTGATAATGATTTTATATTAGGAGACAAAAATATTTTAAATAAAATCAATATATTTTTAAAAAAATATCCAAATTCTTTATATAAAAATGATTTATTATTTTTAAAGGGAAAAATTATAGCTAAATCTGGGAATTTTTATGAATCTTTGAAAATATATCTAAAATTATTAAATTCAAATTATAAACCATTTTTAGTGACTTATGAAATTGCAAAACTTTATGAGAGTATTGGAGATTTAAAAAATGCTTACAAGCAGTATTCAATGTTAATTTCTTTTCCATATTCAGATAATAATGTGAATTTTATAATTTCTGACATTTATTTTAAAAAAGGTTATTTAGACTTTAAATTAAAAAATTATGATTCTGCTATTAAAGAATTAGGTCAATTTATAAAAAGATTTCCAAATGATAATAGAGTAGCTGAGGCATATTTCTATATTGGACAGTGTTATTTTCTAAAAGGAGATTATAAAAAAGCAAAAGAGAAATTTGATTTTATAATGAAAAGTTATAGTAATACATTCTGGGCAAAATCATCTTCTTATTATTTGCAGAAAATTAATTGGATAGAAAAACAAGAAAAAGAATTTAACTTTTAAATAGCAATTTTTCCATGTTTCTTTATATGATTAACAAGTCCGCCATCGTTTAATATTTTCATCATAACATCAGGTAATGGGGGAAATTCAAATTTAATGCCTTTTGTTTCATCAATAAGTATTCCTTTTTCAAGGTTTAATCTTAATATATCTCCTTCATCTATTTTGTCTGTATCACATATTACAACAGGCAGACCAACATTAATTGCATTTCTAAAAAATATTCTTGCAAAAGATTTTGCTATAACAGCACTTACTCCAGAAAGTTTTATAATAGTAGGAGCATGCTCTCTACTTGAACCAAGACCAAAATTCTTTCCTCCAACAACAAAATCTCCTTTTTTCATATTGTTAGCAAAATCTTCTCTTGCATCTTCAAGTACATGTTTTGCAAGTTCAGGCAAATTTGACCTTAAATGAAAATATCTACCAGGAGCTATATGATCAGTGCTAATATCGTCTCCAAATTTCCATGCTCTTCCTTTTAATTCCATTTTAGCTCTCCTTCAATTTTAATATTCCTAAAACAGTTTCACCAGCATAGACTTGCTGTTTTTCAGAAATTGATAACTCAATAATATCTTTGGGAATTATTACTTCTGCTCTTGAGCCAAATCGAATCATTCCAATTTTTTGAGAAGTATCTATTTCATTTCCAATTTCAACATAAGATACAATTCTTCTTGCTATTAAACCTGCAATTTGAGTTAATTTATACTTAAATTCACCTGAATCTATAATATAATCCATTTTTTCATTTTCATCTGAAGCTTTGTCTAAAGAAGCATTAAAAAATTTCCCTTTTCTATAAATTTTATCAATAATCTTTCCTTTATAAGGTGCTCTATTGATATGAACATCAAATATAGTCATAAAAATTGAGATTTTATAACAAATTTTATTTGTAAAATCAGGTGTTAATTCTTCTATTTTTAAAACTTTACCATCTGCAGGCGAGACAAAAAAATTGTCAATTTTAGGTTTAAATCTAACAGGATCTCTGAAAAAATATGCAGAAAAAAGAAAAAGTAAAAAAAATATATAAGTTAAAAATTTAAAATGGGAAAAAATTGCAAGTATTGTTAAAATCCCTAAAACAATTAAAATTGGAAATCCTTCTTTTGTTATCTTCATTTTAAAATAAATTAAGTGTTAGTGTTGGTGTTAGTTTTTGTAATTTATAGTTATTAATTGTAATTAAGTTATTAATAGTTATTCGTTGTGTGAGCAATTTTTCATTATTAATTATTCATTAATTTTATTTGCTCCCGACTCCGTACTCACCACTTTGTTAATCTCACTAACTTCAACTAACATTAACTAACCTCTAACTAACCTTTAAATCAATTTTTATCCTTATCAACAAGCTTCTTTTCCTTCATCCATGGCATCATAGCTCTTAATTTTTCTCCTACTTTTTCAATTATATGCTCTTCATCTTTTTTAGTTAATGCATTAAATACTGGTCGATTTGTAAGGTTTTCTAAAATCCATTCTTTTGCAAAAGATCCATCTTGAATTTCTGACAAAATTTTCTTCATTTCTTCTTTTACAGATTCGTTTATAACCCTTGGACCTCTTGTTAGATCCCCATATTGAGCAGTGTTTGAAACTGAATATCTCATATTTGAGATTCCACCTTCATATATCAAATCAACAATCAGTTTTAATTCATGACAGCATTCAAAATATGCCATTTCTGGAGGATACCCTGCTTCAACTAATGTTTCAAAAGCAGCTTTTATTAAAGCTACAACTCCACCACATAAAACTACCTGTTCTCCAAAGAGATCGGTTTCAGTTTCATCTTTAAAAGTGGTTTCTATTATACCTGCTTTCCCTCCACCAATTGCTGTTGCATAGGCTAATGCTACATCTTTTGTATTACCAGATGGATCTTTGTGAATAGCAATTAACATTGGCACTCCTCTTCCATTTTCATATTCATGTCTAACAAGATGGCCTGGAGCTTTTGGTGCAACCATAAAAATATTAATATCTTCAGGTGGAACAATCTGTCCATAATGGATATTAAAACCATGTGCAAAAGCTAAATAAGAACCAGGTTTTAAATTTGGTGCAATTTTTTCTTTGTAAATTTTTGATTGAAGTTCATCTGGCACTAAAATCATAATAACATCAGATTGCCTCACAGCATCTTCTACTTCCAAAACTTCAAGTCCAGCTTTTTCAGCTTTATTCCATGATTTACTTTCTTTCCTTAATCCAACGCAGACATTTATTCCACTGTCTTTTAAATTATTACTGTGAGCAAATCCTTGTGAACCATATCCTATAATGGCAACTTTTTTATTTTTTAGAATATCAATATTAGCATCTTTTTCATAATAGACTTTCATAATTTATCCTCCTATTTTATCTATTCGTTCTTTGCATTGCAAGGAGTCCTGTCCTTGCAATCTCTTTTAAACCATAAGGTTTTAACATATCTATGAATGCATTAATTTTATTTTCATCTCCTGTGATTTCAATTATGAAACCATTTTTAGATGCATCTACAATTTTTCCTCTAAAAACATTTGTCAAGTTTATAACTTCAATTCTTTGATTTGGTTTCGGAGAAACTTTTAAAAGAACAAGTTCTCTTCCAACAAAATCTATAATTTCATTCATGTCAATAACTTTAATAACATTTATAAGTTTATTTAACTGTTTTTTTATTTGTTCAATAATTAACTCATCACCTGTAGTTACTAAAGTAATTCTTGAAATTTTAGGATCTAAAGTTGGTGCTACATTTAAAGTTTCAATATTAAATCCTCTACCGCTAAATAATCCAGCAACTCTTGATAACACCCCAAACTCATTTTGTACTAAAACTGAAATTACATGTTTCATACTATTCCCTCTTTTTAAAAATTTTGTCTATTATTCCATAATGGAGAGCTTCTTCTGACGACATAAAAAAGTCTCTGTCTGTATCTTTCCTGATTTTTTTAATTGATTGTCCTGTATGTTTTGAAAGAATTTCATTTAATATTTCCTTCATTCTTATAATTTCTTTTGCATGAATTTCTACTTCACTTGCCTGACCACTGAAGCCTCCAAGTGGTTGATGGAGCATTATTCTTGAATTTGGTAAGGCAAATCTTTTCCCTTTTGTACCTGCTGCCAGTAAAATTGCTCCCATACTTGCTGCTTGCCCAATACAAATTGTAGAAACATCACATTTTATAAATTGCATTGTATCATAAATAGCAAGACCTGAAGTCACAACTCCACCAGGAGAATTAATGTATAAAAAAATATCTTTATCAGGATCTTCTGCTTCTAAAAAAAGCATTTGAGCAATAATAGCATTTGCAACATAGTCATTAATTTCTGAACCTAATAATATTATTCTATCTTTTAAAAGTCTTGAATATATATCATAAGCTCTTTCACCTTTTGATGTTGTTTCAATAACAATTGGAGTCAGATTCATTACTCATTTTCCTCCTTTTTTTCAGTTTCAATAACTTTTATATTTTCAAGAATATAGTTAATAGCTTTATCGTTAATTAAATCATCAAGTAATCTGTTGTAATCATCAGGCCTTGAATAATAAAATTTTTTAATATTCTCTACATCAAGATTGAACATTTCTGAAATTTTCTGAAATTTTTCTTCAATATCTTGGCTTTCTAACTTTATTCCTTCTTTTTCTATTATTTTATTTAATATTATTGCATTTCTTATTTGTGTATCTGCCATCTTTTTTAATTCTTCTTCATCTGGTTTATTAGGACCTTTATATCCTTCTTGAAGCATCTTTACCTGTTTTTCAAGTAAGATTTCTGGATATTCAAATTTATTTATCTCTCTTAATTTTTCTAATGCTTTGTCTGTCAATATTCTTTTTTTCTTCTCTTCTAATTCTCTCTCAAGTTGTTCTCTCAATTTTTGTTTAAAATCTTCTACACTTTTATATTCTTCTCCAAATTGAGAAACAAATTCATCAGTTAATTCTGGCACAATAGGTTTTTTTATCCATAAAACTTTTAACTTGAAATTTACTTCTTGTTCTTCACCATCTAAATTAACATTATGAGAGACTTCTGTTTCTTCATCTTTAGACAATCCTATAAAATACTGATCAAAATCTGGAAGGAAAAAGTTCTGTCCTATTGTTAAAACCATTTCTTCACTTGAAAGTTTATCTATTTTTTCACCATCTTTGTTGAAAGCTTCTATTTTAGCAACTATTTGATAGCCTTCTTTTACTGGTTCATCAATTGCATCTTCATATGAAGTAAATCTTTTTAAAACATTATCAAGAGCCTCATTAAACATATCTTCTGTAACTTCTTCTTTTTCAATTTCTATTTCTAAATCTTTATATCCATTAACCTCAAAATCTTCAATTTTATAAAATTCTACACTGTATTTGAATTCTTTATCTTCTTCAATTTCTGAGACTTCTTTTACTTTAGGTTCATCTACATATCTCAATTCTTTTTCTTCAATAATCTTTTTCAAAGAATCATTAACCACATTTTCTAAAACATCAAATTTTATAGACTCTCCATATAATTTTTTAATATAACTGATTGGGACTTTGCCTTTTCTAAAGCCTTTGATATTTACTTTCTTCTTTAATTCCTTAAATTTTTCATTGAATTTTTTATTAACTTCTTCAGCAGGAATTGTTACATCTGCTTCAAGTTTTACTGGTGAAATTTCTTTTAATTCATACTCCATTTTAACCCTCTCTTTAATATTTTATAATAGTTTCAAGCAACTTAACAGATTGTAACTTAAAAATCAATAAAAAAATAATTTGTGTTATCGTTGGAATTAGTAAGAATTATAGAGATAGATGTTAATTTGGCATCTTAGTTGCATAAGTTTTAAGTTGAATTGTCAAATAAAATATTAAATGAGAATTAAGAATATATTAAAGGAGGAATAAGATGGATTTTGAATTTAATGATGATCTTAAGATGTTGCAGAAAATGGTAAGAGATTTTGTTCAAAAAGAGATAGCACCATATGCTGATGAATGGGATGAAAACCATGTTTATCCAAGAGAAATAATTAAAAAGATGGGAGAGCTTGGACTTTTTGGATGTACAATCCCTGAAGAGTATGGTGGAAATGGAATGGGTTTTTTGGCTCAAATGATAATTACAGAAGAGCTTGCTTATGGTTCGAGTGGTTTAAGAATTGCTGTAAATTGTAATGGCTTAGGAAGTGCATTTGAAATTTATAAATTTGGGACAGAAGAAGCAAAACAGAAATATATTCCCAAATTACTATCAGGTGAATTATTAGGTGCTTTTGCTATTACAGAACCAAATTCTGGTTCTGATGTTATGAGTATGAAAACTACAATTGAAGATAAAGGTGATTATTTGGTTCTTAATGGTCAAAAAATGTGGATTTCTAATATCCCAGCTGCTGATATTGCAATAGTCTATGGATATTACGATAGGTCAAAAAGAGGAAGAGGAATGGCTGCAGTTATAATGGAAATGAATAGTGAAGGTGTTACAGTTGGAGAAATAGATAAATTAGGGACACGATCTTTCCCAGCTGGCGAAATATCAATGGATAATGTAAAAGTTCCAAAAGAGAATCTTCTCGGGAATTTAGGTGATGGAGCAAAAATATTATTTTCATCATTAAATCAAACAAGATTATCTGCAGCAGCAGGTGGAGTTGGTGTAGCTCAAGCTTGTTTAGATGTTGCAACTCAATATTGTAATGAGAGAGAGCAGTTTGGACAATTAATAGGTAAATTTCAGATGAATCAAGATATGATAGCTGAAATGAGTGTAGAAATTGAATGTGCAAGATTGTTAGTATATAAAGCTGCTTGGCAGAAAGATCAGGGAAATATTAATAATACAAGAGAAGTTGCTTTTGCTAAATATATGGCTGGAAGAACTGCTCAAAAAGCTTCTCATTACTGTATGAAAATTTTAAGTGCATATGGTTATTCAACAGAATATCCATCTGCAAGATTATACAGAGATGCAGTCCTTTATCAGATTGTTGAAGGAACTGAAAGTGTTATGAAATGGATAATTGCTGAAGATAAATTAGGATATAGAAAATTGAATAAATAAATTTTACCCGAGCACCTAAATAATTTAGGTGCTCGGGTGTATTAAAAAATATACATTGTAAAGTAGAAATTTTTCTATATTTTAATTTTATATTTATTTAATTTTTTATGTAAACCAGTTCTATGAATTCCTAATAATTTTGCAGTCTTAGTTTTATTCCCTTTTGTTAATTTTAAAACTTTTATTATTATTTCCTTTTCTTTTTCTTCAAGTTCTTCTTTTAAACTTTTTACAGAATTTTCATCTTTATAATCTTCCTCTGTGTCATTTAATTCTAAAGTAATTTTAGGTTGTTCAATATATTCTGGAATATTTTCTATACTTTCCAAAATATATGTTGGCAATGAAGAAGGTAATAAAATTTCCCCCTCTGTTCTGTAAACAGAAAGTTCAATAACATTTTTAAGCTCTCTTATGTTTCCAGGCCAGGAGTAGGCTTTTAAAATTTTAATATATTCTTTGCTAATCTCTTTTACATTTGTATCTTGTGCTATTAAAGAGAGAAAATGATAAGCAAATTTTTCGATATCTTCTTTTCTTTCTCTTAAAGGTGGTATCTTTATTGGAACAGCATAAATCCTATAATAAAGGTCTTCTCTAAATTGATTTTTTTCAACCATTTCTTTTAAATTTTTATTTGTAGCACATATTAATCTAAAGTCGACTTTTTTAGGCGTAGATTTTCCAAGTCTTTCAACTTCTTTTTCCTGAAGAACTCTTAATAATTTAGCTTGTAGACTTAAAGGAAGGTCACCAATTTCATCTAAAAATATTGTTCCTTTATGGGCTAATTCGAATTTTCCAGGTTTACCACTCCTTAATGCGCCAGTAAATGCTCCTTCTGAATATCCAAATAATTCACTTTCAGCAAGTTCTGCGGGAATAGAGGCACAATTTACTTTAACAAAAGGTCCATTTCTTCTCTGGCTTTCGAGGTGTATTGCATGAGCAAATAATTCTTTTCCTGTACCACTTTCACCTAAAAGTATAACTGTTGAATCTGTAGGAGCTATTTTTCTTGCAAATCTTTTTGCCTCCAAGAAATTTGGTGAGCTTCCAACCATATCATCAAAAGTATATTTTGCTTCATGGAGACTTGCTATATGATTTTTATATTTTTTAACTTCATTTTGAAGTTTGTTATATTCTCTTAAAAGCTCTTCTATTTCCCGTGTATTTCTAAAAATTATTTTACCTATTGCACCATAAACTTTATTCTTATAAAGGACAGGAATTCTTGAAATAATTCTATTCTCTCCATTGATTTTTAGTAATTTACCTATTTCTTCTTTTCCCGTTTTAGCAGTTAAATGTAGGCCTGAGTTTGGTATAATTTCAGTGATATGTTTATTTTTAAAATCTTTTAATTTAATGTTAAAAAATCTTTGATTTAATGCATTAATATATTTAATTCTTCCATCTTTATCAACTAATATAACTCCTTCGTAAGGATTATTTATTAAAGTATGGAGAGATAAAACTCCTTCTATTGAAGAAAAAAGCTCTGATACTATCTCATTTTTTACAAAATCAATAACAAAACATATTTTATAGTCTTCATTAAAGAAACACTTTATATAAAATTTTATACCTCTCTCATCATAGAATCTGGTTTTTCCATTGAAGACATATTGTATAATTTCTTCTTCGTTATCTTCAAAAATCTCTCTAAAATTAATATTTTTAAAAATAACATTATCTTTTTTAATAATAATTGCTGGTATTTTTATATAATCTAAAATAGATTTCAGTGTTTCAATCATTGTTTCACTCCTGAAGATTATTTACTACAATTTTTTTAAAAAAGCAATTTTTTTATGGCATATATATTGCAAAACCATATTACATGCAAGATTATCTCATTGATTATATTAATCTTGATACCCTTTTAAAAGAAGATGAAATAAAGTTAAGAAATTATGTAAGAGAATTTGTCCAAAAAGAGATAAATCCTGTCATTGATCAACATTATGTTAACGGTACATTCCCATTAGATCTTGTTAAAGAACTTGGAAAACAAAAGTTTATAGGTTCATTTATTAATGGTTATTCATGTGCAGGATTAAATGCAGTGAAGCATGGGATAATCTGTCAAGAGATAGAAAGAGGAGATGGAGGTATTCGTAGTTTCTTAACAACTCAAGATTGTCTTTCTATGTTTGCGATTTATAAGTATGGAAATGATGTCCAAAAAAATAAATATTTGCCTAAAATGGCTAAAGGTGAACTCATTGGATGTTTTGGGCTTGTGGAGGAAAAAGCCACAAGCAATCCAATGCAAATGACCACTACAGCAATAAAAGATGGTAATAAATGGATTATTAATGGCAAAAAGAAGTGGATAACCAATGCTGCAATTTCTGATATTTGTATTTTATGGGCAAAAACAAATGATGGGATAAAAGGTTTTATTGTTGAAATGGATAAAGATGGAATTGAAATAGATAGAATAAATAGCAATATTTCACTACGTTCATTTATTACAGCAGGAATTTCTTTTAAAGATGTGGTTATTGATGATTCAGATAGGCTTCCATTTGCTAATGGATTAAAAGCACCATTGGCATGCTTAACAGAAATAAGATATGGAATGGCATGGGGGGCGATTGGTGCAGCAATAGAATGTTATAACTTAGCTTTAAATTTTTCGAAAGAAGAAATTCTTTTTGGTAGACCTGTCGCTTCAAGTCAGCTTGTCCAGAGAAAACTTGTTAATATGCTTACTGAGATAACAAAAGCTAAAGCTATTACAATTCAAGTAGGCAGAGAAAAGGAAAAAGGTAAAAATTTCAGACATGAAATGGTTTCAATGGTAGCTTTAAATAATTTAACAAAAGCACTTGATATAGCAAGAGAAGCAAAAGAAATTTATGGTATTAATGGAATTTCTGTAGAGTCCAAAATTATCAGGCATCTTTTAAATTTAGAATCAATAAATGCTTATGAAGGAATAAATGATATTTATATTTTGATTATTGGAAGAGATATTACAGGATTTCAAGCATTTTTCTGATGATTTTTTTATACATCTTTATGTAGATTAAATAATACAAAAAACTGAGTATAAAATTATATACATCAAGGTTTGTTAAAAATCGTACAAACCTAAAGGGTTTATACAGTATTTTTTATGGCATATACATTGCATAACTTATCACGAAAAAGGAGGTAGAAATGTTAACACTTGGAGGAAAAGTTGCAATTGTAACAGGAGGAACAAGGGGTATAGGTAGAGCAATTGTTGAAACATTATTAAAATTAGGTGCGAAAGTAGCTTTAAATTACAGGAAAAGTTCAAAAGAAGCAGAAGAAATTATGGCAAAGTATAATAATGAAGAAAAAAATGTAATAGCTATTCAGGCAGATGTTTCAGATTATAATAGAGCTCAAGAATTTGTAAAACAGGTTATAGAGGAATTTGGGAAAGTGGACATTCTTATAACAAACGCAGGGGTTAATATGGACGGTGTTGTATGGAAAATGACAGAAGAGCAATGGGATAAAGTTATTGCAATAGATTTAAAAGGAACTTTCAATTATATTAGAGCTGTTGCTCCATATATGAGAGAACAAAAATATGGTAGAATTATTACAATTACATCAATAAATGGTTTAAGAGGAAAGTTTGGACAAACTAATTATTCTGCGGCAAAAGCAGGGGTTATTGGATTAACTAAAGCTACTGCAAAAGATTTAGGTAAGTATGGAATAACTGCAAATTCAGTTGCACCTGGATTTATATTAACAGAAATGGGTGAGTCAATGCCTGAAGAATTTAAACAACTTGCAATTAATGAAAGTGCATTAAAAAAAGCTGGCAAGCCAGAAGATATTGCTAATTTAGTTGCATTTTTGGCTTCAGATTTAGCTGGACATATAACAGGTGAAGTTATTAAAGTAGATGGAGGGCAGTATATTTAGTCTGGAGTGCGGAGTTGGGAGTCGAGAGTGATTTAATGAAAAATTCAAAAATAACACCAACACTATCACTATCACTAACACTTTAACATAAAAGGAGGCAAATATGGCATATAAATTTATAAAAACTGAAGTAAAAGATAACGTAGGATATCTCATTATTAATAAACCCCCTTATAATGTTCTTGATATACCAACAATGAAAGAGATGAATGAGGCTCTTGATGAATTTAAAGATAGGGATGATTTGAATGTACTTGTTTTAACAGCAGAAGGAGATAAAGCTTTTTCAGCTGGTGTTGATGTAGCAGACCACACAGAAGATAAAGTGGATGAGATGATTGAAGTTTTCCACGGAATTTTCAAGAGATTAAATGAAATTCCATATATAACAATAGCTGCTGTAAAAGGTGCTGCTCTTGGTGGTGGATGTGAAGTTGCAATTTTTTGTGATATGATTTTTGCTGCAGATAATATAAAAATTGGTCAACCTGAGATTCAGCTTGCAGTCTTTCCCCCAATAGCACTTTTAGTGTTGCCTAAAATTATTCCTACTAAAAAAGCTTTTGAAATGATTCTTGGTGGAGGAACTTTTAGGGCAGAAGAAGCATTAAATATTGGACTTGTTAATAAAATTGTAGAATTAGATAAATTTGATGAAGAATTAAATAATTTCTTAAAGCAATTTTCAAAATTAAGTAGAAGTGCTCTCAAAGTAACTAAGAAAGCGTTTAGAAAAGTGGGATTATTGGAGTTTGAAAAGGGATTACCTTTGATTGAAGATATTTATCTAAATGAACTGATGAAGCTTGAAGATGCTCATGAAGGTTTAACATCATTTTTAGAAAAAAGAAAACCAGTTTGGAAGCATAAATAACCTGTCAGGAGTCTGGAGTGTGGAGTGCGGAGTCGGGAGTTATTTAATAATGAACAGTGAATAGTGAAAAATGAACAATGAATAACAACAAATAACTACTAATAACTTAATTACAATTAATAACTATGAATTACAAAAAAATAACACTAACACCAATAATTAATAATTTAAAATTCAAAATCCAAAATTTAAAATTATTAAAAAAATGGAGGTAAATCATGAGTTGTGGAAAAGAGCATAAAGTACCAGATAAAATTAAAACCTGGCAGATGGTTGAGCCTGGAAAGTTAGAATTAACAGAAATACCTGTTCCAGAATTGGGAGATAATGATGTTTTAGTTGAAATCGCTGGTTGTGGTGTATGTCATACAGATCTTGGTTATTTTTATGATGGAGTCCCTACAGTTA
>JALVYZ010000342.1 GCA_027037705.1 bacterium
CTGTATTTTTTAATTTTACCATTTGCGAGAGATTAGCGACAGCCTGAGGAGCGCCCGTAAGGACGCACCGCAAGGCTGGAGCAAGTCTCTCGCCTCTTGACCACTTATTACATAATTTCGTCATTTTATTTTTAATGAATTTTTATTGAAAATTTCATTAAATTTTATATAATTTTGTAATACAAAAGTAATACACAATTAAGTATTACAAATGTAATACAAAAAAGAGGTTAAAGTGGCTAAAAATAGGAAAAAAAGAAAAGATTATATTTTAAGTTTTAGGGTATCGGAAAAGGATTATTTTGAGCTATTAAAAATAGCTGATGAAAATCAAATGTCTATAAGTGAGATTATAAGAGATTCAATTCGTAATTATAAAAAGAGAATTAAATAATTATTTCTCTTGGTGGGGTTTGTGTTTTGTGTCTTTAGTAAAAATAATAAATACTGCTATTAAACTTATAACTCCAATTGTTAATGCAATTATTGGGTATATTATATTATTCATTGATATCCTCCAATTTGTCTATTTCTTTTTTTAAATAAATTGCTGTAACAATTATTCCAAATAAAAGCAATAATAAAGCCATTGTTAAAAGAATTAATTGAATTTCATTAAGTTTAGCATAATTATTAAAAATATATCCAATTAATCCAAATTCACTACCTAATAGAAAAAATACTGCTATTTTCCATACTCCAACCCATTCTTTTTGCTTATCTAACTTACTCATATTAATCCCTCATCTTTTAAGTGTTTATAAATTGTTTTACGGCTATATCCTGTATCTCTTGCAAGTTTGTTTATATTAAAGCTCCCGTCTTTTTTCTTATATTCGTCCTTAAACATTCCTGTTGCAAGACTTATTATAGCTTTGTGTGCTTCATTATATCTTTTTTTGCTATTGCTTAAAGCTCTTTCTCTTCTCGTCATTTCAAGCTCCTTTTCTCTTTGGGGATTACCTTTATATTTTGGAATATAATTCCATCTGCCTTTTGGATTGTAATTTTCAATTACCCAATTATAGATAGCTTTTGCTTTTGCAAGAGGGGTGCTAATACCTTTTTTGTGTCCCATTATCTCATATCCAATTATTGCAAGTTCTTTGCAATAATCAAGCGTTAAAGCGTTTTTTCCATTCTCTTTTACAAAATCATATACTTTAAATCGCAACCAATCAAAGAAAGCGTCATCACTTTCTTTGTATTCAGTAGCACTTGCAAGCAGTTCCAATGCCCTGTAATCTGTTTTATTTTGCTTATATTCTAAATAAGGGGCAATATCATCTCGTAAGTTGTAAGCGTTTAAGTGGATAATATCATTATCATTTAATTTTGCAATATTAATCCAACCAACCCATTCAATTCTCAAAACTCCAACTTTTTCAAATGTTTCAGCTACTTTTTTAATAATGTCATCTAAAAATTTTTGATTTTTCTTTGTAAGAAAATAGCCCTCTAAAATCCAAGCTATTAAATAACTTTTATTATCAAGCCGTTTATTGAGATTTGGGAGAGGTAAAAAAGTATCCAAAAATTCAGTTCCATTCCCCCAAACTCTAAAAGCTAAGAGAAAGCAGTGTTTAGAATTTATATTTTCTAAGAGAATTTTTATTAAATTTTTGTCTTTTTGTTTATTTTTGTTATAATTATGCATACGAAATGCTTTCGTTTAGGTTTATTCTACACAAAATTAAATCCTTTCAAAGCGTTGTTAGGTAGGGTTCTGCCAAACCCTACCTGTATTTTATCTAAAAGTGTAACCTTCTGTCAAATGTAGGTAACATAATTACTTCAATTTTAATTTTTTTTGTTTTTTTTTCTTTTAAAAAGTGTATACTTCAACATTCCATAAGGGGTTTCTATGTGCGTAGCGAAAATTTAAAATGGTAAAGCACCCGAAGGGTGCATTCCGATAGTGAGTGTAGCTTTGCTACGCTTTTAAAAAAGAGGTAATTTTTTAATAGAAAAAAATAAACTAAGTTCCGACCAAGCCCCGTCCCTCTCTTTTAAAGGCAAGTTATTCCTGTAAGTTTAGATAGTCAGATAATTTTGTTAGTTAGTAGAGTTTGGTATTTCCAAAAACGGCTCTCAAAAAATTTAGTCAAATTTAGCGATTTTAAGCCCGTAGAGAGCCCAAAAGAGTTTTAGAGGATAAAATTACTTGTGAGATAAAAAATCGCTTAAAACGGCTTAAAATTAAAAATGGCGCAAAACTTGGATAAAGTTACATTTTAGGCAATAAAGTATCGTGGCGATTTTGCGCCATTCTGCAAGCCTTGTGCTTG
>JALVYZ010000343.1 GCA_027037705.1 bacterium
TTCTTCTATCTTTAATGTGCCATCATCTTCAATTTTTAATGGTTTTGTATTTTTACACTCAGGATAATTTGAACATGCTAAAAATTTGCCATGTTCTCCCCATCTAATAACCATTTTACTCCCACATTTATCACAAGTATAAGGTGAATCTTCAATAATGCTTTTTATATGTTGAATATTTTTATATGCATTTTCAAGAGTATCTTTAAATTTTTCATAAAATTGATATAAAATATCTTTCCAGTTTAATTCTCCTAATTCAATTTTATCAAGTCCCTCTTCCATTTGAGCAGTAAAATTAACATTAAAAATTTCAGGGAAATTCTCAACAAGCAATTTATTAACAATCATTCCAAGTTCAGTTGGAAAAAGTTTTTTATCCTTAACTTCAACATATTTTCTTTCAATAATATTAGATATAGTTGGGGCATAAGTTGATGGCCTTCCAATACCTTTTTCTTCAAGAGCTTTTACAAGAGTACTTTCTGTGTACCTTGGTGGAGGTTCTGTAAAATGTTGTTTAGGTATAATATCTTTTAATTTTAATTTTTGATTTTCAAAAACTTTGGGTAACTCTTTATCTTTTTCCCTTAAATGAGATAAGACTTTTAAAAAACCTTCAAATTTTAAAATTGAGCCTGTTCCTGTAAATTCATAATTTTTAGCTTTTACAGTAATAGTAGTTTGTTCGTACACTGCTGGTTTCATTTGACATGCTACAAATCTATCCCATATAAGTTTATAAAGTTTATATTGTTCATTGGTTAAATATTGTTTAATACTTTCAGGTGTTCTGTAGAGAGATGTAGGTCTAATAGCTTCGTGAGCATCCTGGACTTTTTTATTCTTTGGAGTATATGATAAAGGTTTTGCTGGTAAATATTCTTTTCCAAAATTTTCTTTAATATATTTTCTGCAAGAGCCAATAGCAATATCAGCAAGTCTAAAAGAGTCAGTCCTCATATATGTAATTAAGCCAACAGGTCCCTCATCTCCAAGAGGAATACCTTCATATAAACTTTGGGCAATTTGCATTGTTTTAGTGGGTCTAAAATTTAGTCTATTTGAAGCTTCTTGTTGTAAAGTGCTTGTTATAAAAGGTGGTAATGGATTTCTTTTTCTATCTTTTTTTACAACTTTGGATATTATAAATTCTGAATTTTTTAATTCTTTAACTATTTTATCAGCAGTTTTCTTATCTGAAATTTTTATCTTTTTGCCATTTTTCTTAACTAATTTAAGTTCTATTGTTTTGTTATCATCAGTTAAAAATATAGCTTCAATAGTCCAGTACTCTTCAGGAACAAAATTTTTTATTTCTTCTTCTCGTTCACAAACGAGCCTGACAGCAACACTTTGAACTCTTCCTGCACTTAAGCCTCTTTTAATTTTTTTCCAAAGAAGTGGGCTAATTTGATATCCCACTATTCTATCTAAAATTCTTCTTGCCTGTTGAGCATTGAATTTATTTAAATCAATGGAGGTAGGATTTTTTATTGCTTCTTGAACTGCATTTTGGGTAATTTCATGAAATAATGCTCTTTTTATCTTGTCTTTTGGTAATTTTATATATTTTGCAATATGCCATGCAATTGCTTCACCTTCTCTATCTGGGTCAGATGCAAGATACACAATGTCAGAATTTTTAGCAGCTTTTTTTATTTTTTTTAAAACTTTTTCTTTTCCCTCAATAACAGTATATTTAGGATTAAACCCTTTCTCTATATCAACTCCAAATTCATTTTTAGGTAAATCTATAACATGCCCGTATGAAGCTTCAATGTTAAAATCTTTTCCAAGAAATTTTTTTAAGGTTTTTGCTTTGGCAGGTGATTCAACAATTACTAAATTCATTAATTATACAATATCTCTCCATCATCGCTAATTAATTTTAAAAAATTTTCATCTAAGGTATCAATTGAATTAAATGATATTAAGGATATTAATAGCTTGATTTCCTCTAAATCAATTTTTCTTTCAGGTTTAACTATTACAATCCTTTCAAGAATATTTTCAAAAGTTTCATAATCTATAAATCCTTTTTCTTTTAAACTAAAAAGATAGTTTCTTGCTTCATTTGTTAAAATTTCATTTTCCTCTGTAGATAAAATTCTCCAGCCTTTCAAAGATGTAAAATTTGAGCCTTTTAAATCAAGACCAATACTTTCGAGCCAGTTTAATGCTACTTCTATTTCTTTTATGTCAAACCCTTGATCTAATAAATCAGAAATAACATCTTCTTCATTTATAATTTCATTTTCTATTATGTATTTTGAAATTAAAT
>JALVYZ010000344.1 GCA_027037705.1 bacterium
AAGGCTTTTAAATATAAATGAAAAAAAACTTTATGTACTTGCTCAGGAAGGAGTTATTCCTGCAACTAAGGTTACTGGAAAATGGCTTTTTCCAGAAGATGAACTTATAAATTATTTAAAATTTGATGCTTTAAAGAATCTTAAAAAAGGCATTCCTTTTACACTTCTTGAAAATAATATATTAATTGGTGGAGGATCTGATGACCCAATTTTGTCAAAAATTTTTGCAAAATTTTATAATTATTCAAAGATAAATCTTTTTTATACAACTGTAGGAAGTGAAAATGGCTTAAATCTTTTAAAAAATAGAATTACCCATTTTGCATTATCTCATATTTACGATGAAAAAGAAAATGATTATAACTTGCCATATTTAAAAAAGATTTTTCCAGTAGAAGAGTATGTGATTATAAATTTTTTTTATAGGGAAATCGGAATAATATCCCAAATTAAAATTTCTGATATAGATGAGTTATCCGGTAAAAATTTTACCTTTATATTAAGACAAAAAGGTTCTGGAATAAGATCATTAACAGAATATTTTTTTAAATCCAATATTTTGAAAAAGGACAAGTTAAAATTTTTTAAAGAAGAGGTAAATACTCATTTTGAAGTTGCATCGTTGGTAAAAAATAATAAAAATTTAATAGGTATTGCTACTAAATCAATTTCAAAGATTTTTGATTTAAATTTTTATAAATTATTTAGTGAAAGATTTGATTTTATCACTTTAAAAGATTATTTTTTTCAAAATCCAGTTCAAAAAATATATGAATTTTTATTAGAACAAGTCAGATTAAAATTCCCTCCAATCGATGGATACGATTTTTCAAAATCTGGAAAAATAATTTTATAAAAATATATTGACATTTATTTATATTAGAACTATAATAATTAGCAGACAAATTATTATGGAGGTTGTGAAAATGGAAAAAACAGATATTGCAATTATTGGAGCATCTGCAGCTGGTTTGTCTGCTGCTTTAACATTAAAAAGAAAAGCTCCAGAAAAGAAAGTAGTTTTATTCAGAAAAGTTGAAAAAACGCCTGTTCCATGTGGAATTCCATATATTTATGGTACTTTAAAAGATGTAAATAAAAATATAATTCCTGATGAACACTTTAAAGAAATGGGATTTAATATTATTGTTGCTGAAGTTAAAGACATAGATGTGGAAAATAAAATAATAAAGTACAATGGTAAAGAAATTGGTTATGAAAAATTATTAATAGCAACTGGTTCGTATCCTTTTATCCCCCCAATTGAAGGTATAAATTTAAAAAATGTGTTTGCAATTCAAAAGAATCCTCCTGATTTACAAGTTATAGAAGAAACATTAAAAAATGCTGAGAATATAGTTATAATTGGCGGTGGTTTTATTGGAGTTGAAATGGCTGAACAAATAGCAAAGTTAAAAGGTGATAAAATTAATATAACAATAATTGAAATGTTACCTCATATATTGATGGCTGCTCTTGAAAAAGAGTTTTGTATAAAAGCAGAAAATGAGTTAAGAAAAATGGGAGTTAATATTTTAACAAATTCTACTGTAACTAAACTTGAAGGGAAAGAAAAGGTAGAAAAGGTTATTTTAAAGGATGATAAATGGATTAAAGCTGATATGGTTATAATTGGTGTAGGAGCAGCTCCAAATATTGAACTTGCTGAAAAAATGGGAATAAAATGTGATAAAAGAAGAGGAATATTAATTAATGAATTTATGGAAACAAGTATTAAAGATATTTATGCAGCTGGTGATTGCACTGCAAAATTTTCTTTTATTACAGGAAAACCAACAGGGATAAGGCTTGCATCAGTTGCTGCTTATGAAGGGATTGTTGCTGCAAACAACATTCTCGGTAAAAGAGTTAAAAATAAGGGAGCAGTAGGTGCATTTTCCACAAAAATTGGTAATATTGCAATAGGAAGTGCAGGATTTACCAAAGAGATGTGTGAAAGAGAAGGTATAGAATATATAACAGGAGAATTTGTTGGACCAGATAAACATCCTGCAACTTTACCAGATACATTTAAAGAAATGAAGGCCATATTAATTTTTAGGAAAGATAATAAGAAAATAATTGGAGGACATATTCTTGGGGGAAATACAACAGGAGAGATGATTAATATTGTTTCTACTGCAATTCAGGCAGGATTAACTGCAGAAGATTTATACTTTATGCAGGTAGCAACTCATCCATTGTTAACTGGCTCTCCTATAGCATATCATATCCAGAGAGCTGCAGGTGATGCATATTATAAATTTT
>JALVYZ010000345.1 GCA_027037705.1 bacterium
AAATTGTAAAAAAAGAAAATATCACACTTGGTTTTATTACAGGAATCGGAGCTCTTCAAAATTTGAATTTCTCATACTATCTCCAAAATAAAAAAAATTATATTACTAAATCAATTAATAAAAATGTAGAAGTTTTAAATCTTACTGGAAATATTTCTATTAAAGATGGAGAACCATTTGTACATTGTCATATTACAGTTGCTGATGAAAATGGGAATGCATATGGTGGACATTTAGCAGAAAAATCAAAAGTTTTTGCTTTTGAATATACAATTTTTGTTTTTGAAGGAGAAGAAAAAATAAGAAAATTTGATGAAATTACAGGTTTAACATTATGGGAGAAATAAAAAAACCACTGAAGGTTAAGTTAATTATAAGTGCTTTAACTAACGATGATGAATTAATTGAAAAAGTAAAAATAGATTTATCGAAACTTTTTGGTGAAATAGAAGAAGTAAGTGAAAAATTTATATTTAATCATACAAAATATTATGAGCCTGAAATGGGCGAAAACTTATTTAGAAGATTTATAGTCTTTAAAAATTTAAAAGATAGAGAACATATTGCTTATGTAAAAGTTCAAACTAACAAAATAGAAGAGAAATATTCAATTAATAATAAAAGACAGATTAATCTTGATCCAGGATATATTTCCCTTGAAAATTTTATTCTTTTTACTACTAAAAATTATACCCACAGAATTTATCTTGAAAATGGAATTTATGCAGATTTAACTTTAATATTTCAAAATAAAAATTTTCAAACTTTATCGTGGACCTACCCAGATTATTCAGAGGAAATAATTAGAAATTATCTAAAAATTATTAGAGATAGATATAAAGAACAACTAAAAAAAGAGAATGAATATAGATAATTTAAAATCAAAAATTTTAAATATAAATGGTAAGAGTTATAAAAGTTATAAGGATATCAAAGGGAAATATGAAATTGAAAAAGGTTTTTATCTTAATATTCTTCATGTTCAAGGTGACCCTTTTGCCTCGCCTACAAAAATTAATTTAATTGCTAAACTAAAATATACTCAATTTCCAGAAAACTTATATAACAATAATATTAGAAGAATTGCATTTCAAGATTACATTTTGCGTAAGATAAAAGAATATTTAATAAAATTTTCAAAACCAAGAGGCTCTGGGAAAAGTGGATTTTATTTTATCCATGCTGGAGGTCAAGAGATTATTTTTAGATCAGGATGCGAAATTATAAAAGATGAATTAATTATAAGATTTTTTTGTGGACTACCAGCTTTTGGTAGAAAAATTAATGCAAAAGCAGCCATTGATATGCTTACAAAAGAGATACCATCAGCAGTTAAAGTTTTAAAATTTTCATACCACAACAATAAAGAAATTTATGATTTTGTAAACCTATATGAAGACATAGAATATATTAGAAGCAAACTTGAAGAGAAAAAACTAATTGCTTTTATTGGAAATAATTCAATTTTACCAAGAAAATCTGGAATTGAAGAAACTCCTTTAACTGATAATCCTGTTCCATTTAAAAGTCCTAAATCAATGGAAGTAGAATTTAAAACTCTACATCATGGTATAATTAAAGGAATGGGAATCCCTGAAGGAGTCACTTTAATAATTGGAGGAGGTTTTCATGGTAAATCAACATTGTTAAATACAATTTCTAAAGGGATCTATCCACATATTGCAGGAGATGGAAGAGAGTGGGTAATCACTCACCCAAAAACTGTTAAAGTTAGAAGTGAAGATGGTAGAGCTATTACTGGAGTTAATATTTCACCATTCATAAATGATTTACCAATGAATAAGTCCACTTCTTTTTTTAAAACTGAAAATGCTTCAGGCTCTACTTCAATTGCTGCTAACATAATTGAAGCTCTTGAGGTTGGGGCAAAAGTGTTGCTTTTAGATGAAGACACTACTGCAACAAATTTTTTAATCAGGGATTTTAGAATCCAAAAACTTATACCAAAAGATAAAGAACCAATTACTCCATTTATTGATAAAATTAAAAAATTATATGAAGAATATAAAGTCTCCACCATAATTGTTATAGGTGGATGTGGTGATTATTTAGCAGTTGCAGATAAAGTAATATCTCTTGAAAACTATAAAATATTTGATAGAACAAAAGAAGCCCGGGAAATTATCTCCGAATTTCCAATAATTAGAAAAATAGAAAGTAATAACTTTGGAGAATTTAATAAAAGAAAAATCTTAACTAAAAGTTTTAATTTAAATAAGGTAAAAATAAAGGGAAAAAAAGAAATTTTATTGGGAAAAGAAATTATTAATTTAACATTTGTTGAGCAAATTATAGAGGAAACACAAACTCGTTTCATTGCTGAAGTAATAAAATTTTTATACAAAGAGTATTCAAATAATGAAATATCTCTTTATGAAGCTATTAAAAATTTTGAAAGATCATTTAAAGAAAAAGGATTTAAAACTTTTAATTTTGAACCATCTGGAGATTTGGCTATTTCAAGAATTTTTGAAATTTCAGCAGCTATTAATAGGTATAGAAAATTAATCGTAAAATCAATTGATTAATTTTAATCATACTTTACCTTGACAAACAAAATTCCCCTCGTTAAGTTTCTTTTAAGAGTCTATTTTTTCTTCCTAAATAAAGAAAGGAGTAAAAAATGAAAAAAATAAGATATTTTTTATTGATCCCATCATTTATCTTAATTTTACAAACATTTAACTACGCTGTATCAAATTGGGAAATTGGAATTATCGACAATAGTGGTAATGTATATAATAATATTTCTACAGCCTTTGACAGTAACAATTATCCTCATATTAGTTATCAAGATTTTACTAATAATTTAACTAATTCTAATTTAAAATATGCTTACTATGATGGTACACATTGGATTTATGAAACTGTTGATTCAAATGGTAAAGTTGGTTCTTATTCTGCTATTGCTCTTGATGAAAACAATTATCCACATATTAGCTATTATGACCAAACTAATGATACTCTTAAATATGCTTATTTTGATGGAACGACCTGGCATAGAGAAACAGTTGATAGTGGAGGGTTGTTTACTTCTTTAGCTCTTGACAAAAATAATTTACCACATATTGGCTATCACGATTTTGATAATAGAAGCCTAAAATATGCATATTTTGATGGCACAAGCTGGCATACAGACATAGTAGATAATGATGGCTATGTTGGTGGATATTTATCATTAGCTCTTGATCGCAATAATCATCCACATATTAGCTATTTTGATTATACTCACTCAAGACTAAAATATGCATATTTTGATGGAATAACCTGGCAAAAAACTATTGTCGATAATCTTGGAGGGATGTTTTCTTCAATAGCACTTGATAGTTATGATTATCCTCACATTAGTTATTATAGCTCAGGTCTAAAATATGCTTATTTTGATGGCACAAGCTGGCATACAGATTTAGTGGATAATAGTCGAAATGTTGGAAAAGATTCATCAATAGCCCTTGATACTTATAATCATCCACATATTAGCTATTATGACGAAGATAATAAAAACCTCAAATATGCTTACTATGATGGTACAAATTGGCACATTGAAACTGTTGATTCAAATGGAGGTGTTGGAAGATTTTCATCTATAACACTTGATAGTTATAATGCACCCTATATTGCTTATCGTGACGAAAATAATAAAAACTTAAAATATGCTTATAAAAGATCACCTTATAGTTATTATTATATTTCAATGCCTTCTGGTCCACATACTTTTTATTATCCAACAATTTCAACTCCAGAGATAGCTTCTTCTTCAGAAAACTGTAAACCTTTCTCTGTTGGAGATATAGATAGTGGGATTATAAACATTCAAATAGGTCTTCCTAATTTTACAGCTCCTGCTGATATTTATTTAGCTGTAAGTGCCCCCCCATCTATTGAAAATATATATGTCATATGGAAAGATAATTCATTACATCCATTATCTGAAGGAATTTCCCCATGGAAAGAAAACACTATAGCTGGTATGATGAAAATTATTTATCGAGATATTCCTACTCAAATTATTCCAGAGGGGACATACTATTTATGGGTTTTAGTTACTCCACATGATGGAAATTTTAATAATTACTATTTATGGCAAACTGATTTTACTATTACACATTAACTAAATTTAAAATCATAAATTTTTAATATATTTTTTAAATTTATAATAATTATTTAATTTTTTATACGAGGAAGAAATATCAGCTCTATATAGTTCAAAAAGCAAATTTAAATCAACCTCTTCTTTTATAATTTCAAGCTTATTTTTTGGAATTTTTTCTATTGCTTCAGGCAACATATGATACTTAACAAGGGATTTTACTTTTTTGATAATATTATCATCAAACTCAAGCTTTTTTAAAAATTTTCCACAAATATTTGCACCAATCTGGGCATGTTTATAAAACCTTTTATTGTCAAATTCTGAAGTAAATGCTTTACCAATATCATGAAATAATAATGCAAGAGATAGTATAAAATCTTTTCTTTTACGATATTTAAATGTCTCCATTGTATGCTGCCATACATTCCCTTCTGGATGATAATCCTTTATCTGTTCCACTTCTATCATTTTATACATTTCAGGCCAGTAACTTTCAATAAAATTATTGTTTAAAAGAAGCCTAAATCCAAGTTCTGGAAAATCTCCAATTAACATCATTGTGAGTAATTCTTTTTGAGTACTTGGATTTAAAGGTGAAAACTTTATTTTTGAATAATTTACTTCAATTTCAATATTATATTTTGACAAAAGTTTAGCATTTTCAATTAAAGCAATTAATTGATTATCAAAATTTTCTTTTAGAAAAGTCTGTCTTCTTTTAATATGATTAAAACTTTCAAAAATATTTTTAAATTTATTAGATTTTAAATCATAGGTAAAATACTGTATAATAAATGGGAAATCAGGATAATCACCACTTTTTATAAGATATATTTTCTCATTTTCCTTAATTCCAAAATCAAAAAACTCAAAGCCATAAATAATTTCATCAAATAATCTTGATATTTCAACTAAATTTGCATCTGTAACTACATATACATAGTTATCCTTTAATTTTGAATTTAAATAAAAATCTATTGCTGAGAAACTAACTAATTTTACATTATATCCACACTTTAATATTTTTTCTAAAACTTCCATTTTCTAAATTCAATCCTTTCTCTTTCAATATGAAGATAATTTATTCCATCATTTTCAATCCCATTTAAAAGAAATATTTTTTTATTATTAATTTCAAATTCATCATTAACATGAAAATGACCAGAAATTAAAATATCAAAATTTTCATTAATAATATCAGAACCTTTGAAAAAATCTTTAAAATAGTCTTTATCTTCTTTCTTTCTTAAATATTTCTCACTTGAAGAAGACAACTTTTCTGCTACTTGTAAAACAACATATGGCGGCAAATTATCCATCAAAAATTTTATAAATATGCTTCTTAAAAATCCTCTTAAAAATCTGTATTTTTTGTCACTTTTATCAATTGTATCACCGTGAACTATTCCTATAACTTTATCATTTATTTTAAAAAAAAATTTTTCATCAAAAGTAATTATATTAAAAAAATTTTTTAAACTAAAATCATGATTACCTTCTATATAAAAAACTTTCTTTTTTTTAGCAAAAAGCTTTAATTTATAGAGAATATCTAAATAACCTTCTGGAAAAATTTTTGGAAAACAATAAAAAAAGTCAAAAAAATCGCCGGCAATAACTATATTCTCATAATTAATTAAAATTTCATCAAAAAATTTTTCAACAATTGGTATTTTATCATCATTTAACTTTAAATGAAAATCAGAAATTACCACAATATTATTTTGCAATATAAACATATTAAATTAATAAATCCTTTAAATTTAAAACCACTGATATCTCACCATTACCAAGAATTGTTGCTCCAGAAATACCAGGAATTAATGTTACAAAATCAGGCAATTGATAGACAACTATTTCCTGTTCATCTAATAGTTCATCAACAACGAAACCAAACAATTCATCTCCAATTTTTATAATAACTACTTCATAAAATTTGCTTTCTAAAAAATCATTTCTATAACCTAATAAAACTCCTAAATCAAAAAGTTGAATTTTTTTATTTTCATATACAAAAATAAATTTATTCATAATTTCTTTTATATCTTTTTTGCTTACAACAATAGTGTTGTTTACATCAGAATAAGGAATGGAAAAATTATACCCGCATAATTTAACTATAAGAGTTTTAATAATATTTAATGAAATTGGGAGATAAATCCTAAAAATAGTTCCTTTATTTAGTTCACTATATACTTCAATTCTACCATTAAGCTTTTTTACTGTCTCTTTAACAACATCAAGTCCAACTCCTCTTCCTGAAATTTCACTAACCTCCTTTTTTGTTGAAAAGCCAGGTAAGAATATTAATTGCATAATTTGATTTTCATTTAATTCATTGACTTCCTCATAAGTCATAAGACCTTTATTCACAACGGACTCCTTAATAACAGAAGGATTTATACCTCTTCCATCATCTGCAACAATCAATTTAAAATATTCTTTTTCTATACCAGCTTGTATTAAAATTTTACCTGTTTCATTTTTACCTACTATTTTTCTCTCTTCAGGAGATTCAATCCCATGATCTATAGCATTTCTTACAATATGAACTAAAATGTCATTTAATTCAGTTAAAATTGTTTTATCTATCTCAATATCTTCACCTTTTATTGTAATACTAATTTTTTTATTAAACATTTTTGCATATTCATTTACAATCCGTGGAAATTTTTGAAATATTTCTTTAACTGGAAATAATCTTAAATTTAATACATTTTTTTGAATCTCATCGCTAATGCTTCTTAATCTCTGTAATGCATTTTTTAATTCTATATCTATTTTATTTTTATTTTTCTCAAAAATATAATCAAATACATTTTTTAAATTAGTAAGCTCACTTACATACGATAACATTCTATCTATCTTTTGAGTTTTAACTTGTATAATTTTAAAATCTTCTTTTTTTAAAAATCTATCTAATTGAAATTCTGTTCCTTTTTTTGTCATATCTGATGAATAAGTATCCAATTGCTCCTTATTTTTTTCAGCTTCTGTATTACCTTCTTCAATTATTGAATCAAAAAAAGTTTTTCCATCAATTTCTTCAAAATCTTCAATGTCATCTCTATGTTCTGTAGATACTTTTTTGGTCTCTATTTCTTTAATTTCTTCTTTTTTAAAAGCTTTTTCACTCTTCTGGGTATTCGAAAGAAAATTTTCTATTTTTTTAATAAGTTCTGAATAATCTTTCTCAACTTGTTTAAAATCTTCTGTATAATCAATGATTTCATTTAATGCATCAATTATATTAAATGTTAATTCTTCTAAAGATTCATCAAAATTTATAGTTCCTGCATCAAGAGCTTTTAAAATAGCTTCATATTTATGAATAATTTCTTTCATAAAAAAAATATTTTTTTTTAGTTCAAAATCATCACTAAGATTTGAATAAATTACACCTGAATTTCCTTTTAATGTATGGA
>JALVYZ010000346.1 GCA_027037705.1 bacterium
ATTCTTTTATTTTTGGGTCTTTTACATGAGTAAATTGATGATATTTATAACTTGTAAAACCTTTTTCATTTGCATTTTTTAATAATAAAGGTGTCCCAAGTTTACCAAGAGCTTTTCCCCAGCTAGTTTTATATGCTTTTTCATTTGTTTTTCTTAAATCTTCTAAAAATTTTTCTGGATTTTTTATTTTAAATGGAGTTTTCCCCCTAACTGCAACTGCTTTTAAATTTTTACTCCCCATTAATGCTCCCATTCCAGTTCTTCCAGCAGCATTTTTTAAACCTGTTATAATACATGCAAATCTTACCTTGTTTTCTCCAGCAGGACCTATTGTTGCAATCCTTATATCAGAATCTCCAAGCTCCTCTTTAATAATCTTTTGTGTCTCCCAAGTATCCTTACCCCAGAGATGTGATGCATCTCTAAATTCAATCTTTTCATTATCAATAAAAATATAAACTGGTTTTTCACTCTTTCCTCTAATTATTATATGAGAATAAGGAGTTGCTGCAAGCTCAGCACCAAAAAATCCTCCCATATTTGAATCTCCAAGATAACCACTCTCTGGTGAAATACCTGAAATGTTCATCCTGCCGTAAAATATACCTGTTAATAAACCTACTCCAAAAATTAATGGATTTTCTGGGTCAAATGGTTTCATATCTTTGGTGGTAAGGGTATAGAGATAATACATATTTAAGCCCCTACCGCCTAAAAATCTTTTTCTTAATTCTATTGGAATATCCTGAACCTGATACTCCTTTTTTGTTAAATCTATAAACACAACTTTCCTTGATAATGGCATTGTTACCTCCCTTTTTATAGTGGATGCGGATATGCGTTAATGCGTTAATGCGTAGACGCGTAAAAGCGTATATGAGTGGATGCGATGTTAAGTAATTTGTTGATATTAATTATTATTAACTTATTCACTATTAACTAATTATTATTCACTAACCTCAACTAACCACTCCCGACTCCGCACTCCAGACTCCAGACCAAAAACCTCAACTAACCTCCCATTGTCTATCGTCTTTTTAATTCATTTACGCATCTACTCATTCCCTCATCTACGCATTTACTCATTCACGCATTCACTCAATTATATCTAAAAAATTCTCCACAACTTTTTCTGCAAATTCTTTATCCTCAAGATGTAGGTTATATTCTTTTATTACTATTCTTGGGTCTGCTAATTTTTTAAATGTTTCAATAAAAACCTTATCTGTCTCTGGATCATGGATTGCTGAACCTTCATAATCAATTGAACTCCATCCTTTTAATGGAAATAAAAATACAATTTTACTCTTTTCAACAGCTTTATTCAATTTTCTTGCAAACTCTTCTGCAACCATTTTCATCTCTTCTGCATTTACCCTTAACATGGTTCTATGTTTATCTAAATCATATTTTGGTCTTTCATAATAATCTGGTTTGTATTTTTTCTTTGGAGGGCTCATAACATTTACTCCACTTGGAGCAATTACCATTGGAATTCCAACTTTTCCTGCATTTTCAAGTCTATATGGACCTGCTGCTCTCATTCCTCCAAGAATTTGTTCTCCAACTCCTCCTGGAGCAAGATCTATTACTCCATCAAAATAACCTTCTAAAATCATATCTTCCATTGCTCTATCGCATACACCTGCTGCTGAAAATCCAATAACCTCAAAATTACCTTTTTCTTCCAATATTTCCCTGACAAACCCAGCGCATTTTTCACATATTCCAAACATTGTCATTGCAACTGCTTTTTTACCTTCTGGTCTGAACTTTGAAATTGGTTTAATCTTAGTCATTCCTGCAACAGCTAAAGCAGCCCTATCAAGAACATTTTTCAAAAGTTCTGACAATCCTGTAATTTCCACAACAGAATGAAAAAGCATAATATCTCCAGTTCCAATATATCTTGTTGCAAGTCCAGGAAGAGCAGCAGTTGAGGAAACAATTATTTTTGGTATTCCAAATGGTAAAGCTTTCATTAAATCTGATATCATTAATGTGCCAGTGGAACCACCTAACCCAATAATTCCATTAATCTCTCCCTTTGAATATAAATCTTTTGCAATTTTAATTGCACCATCTGTCATAATCTGGGTAATTTTAGCTCTATCTCTTGAAGAATTTATCTCTTTAATTGTGCTTCCTCCTGCTTTTGCAACTTCACCTGCAGATATATCAGCATCTTTATAATCATGCTTACCCATTGAAATATCCATTAATTTGCAATTAACTCCCTGTTCTTTTATTTTATCCCTTAAA
>JALVYZ010000347.1 GCA_027037705.1 bacterium
TATTCTTCATATCTTTAAATCTATTCACTGCAATTGAAATTTCTGGAATATAATCATCATAACTTGCTGAAACAATTGTAACTATATTGTTTTTAACTCTAATCGATTGCTCTGAATCAATAAACTGCTTTAAAATATTTATCTGTTCAATTGTAATATCATGATAGAGTATATCTCTTACTACATTAAGATTAGCACCATTTTTTAATAAAAAAGCTGCAGCATAATAATCTCTTTCTGTTGTAGTATTAAAAGTTAAATTACCAGTATCTTCATAAATTCCTATCATTAATATTGTTGCTTCCGTCTCGTCTAATTTTATACCTTTCTCCTTTATTTTTTCAACTAATATTGTAGTACAAGCCCCTGTTTTTTCCAAATAAATTTTATTAGCTTTAATATTATTCTCTTCAAAGTGATGGTCATAAACTACAACATTTACATCATCTTTCTCTAATAATTTTGAAAATATTCCTATTCTATCAGCTCTTGAGGTATCAACAATAATTAGTTCTTCTATATCATTTAATTGAATATCTTTTTCATTTTTTACACCAAGAGAATATATAATTGTATTAATAAAAAAATTTTTCATACTCTTTTCTTTAGTTCCTAAGAGAACAATTTCTGCATCAGGATAAAGTTTCTTTGCAGCTATTGCACTTGATAATGCATCATAATCAATATTTGAATGAGGAATAATAACTTTTTTAATCTTTTTCATGTTTTAATGTTCGGCTCATAAGATCTTGGAGGGCAATTAATGGAGATTTTCCTTCATATAAAATTTTATAAACTTCATTTGTAATTGGGGTATCAACATTCAATTTTTTTCCTAAATTGTAAGCAGATACACAGGTATAAACTCCCTCTGCAACTTCACCTAATTCTGTTAATATCTCTTTTAGTTTTCTACCTTTACCAATATTAATACCCACTTTCCTATTTCTACTCAAATTACCATAGCAAGTTAAAACAAGGTCACCAAGACCACTTAAACCAGAAAAAGTTAATGAATTTGCTCCTAATTTATCTCCAATTCTCCTTATTTCAGTAAGACCTCTTGTAACTAATGCAGCAATGCTATTAAGTCCTAAATTTAAGCCTTCAATTATTCCAGCTGCAATTGCAATTACATTTTTCATAGCACCACCTAAAAGCACTCCTTTTACATCAGTTTCATAATATACACGAAATGAAGATGTATTAAAGTATTGCTGACACTTTTTAGCTAATTCTGTATTATAAGAAGAAATTGTAACTGCCGTAGGTTTAAATTGAGCAACTTCTTCTGCAAAACTTGGTCCTGATAAATAGGCAAAATTATCTTTATTTTTAAAAATATCATAAAATATTTCATCAATTAATTTTAATGACTTAATTTCAATTCCTTTTGAAGCATTAATTATAACTTTATCTTTAAAAGAGTCTTTTTTCTTTTCATAAAAATTTCTTATTGATTGAGTTGGTATCGCATTGATTATAAATTTACATTCATTTAAAATTTCTTCTAATTTATTAGTTGGTATAATATTTTTAGGGAATTTGTACTCTTTTAAATGTTTAGGATTTTTTCTAAATTTTAACATGTAGATAACTTGTTCCTCATTTCTACTCCATAAAAATACTTTATACCCTTTTTTAGCAAGTAAAATTGATAAAGCAGTCCCCCAGCTACCTGCTCCAATTACTCCAAAATTAATTTTCTTCATTTCCATTTTTTGCTATCCTTGTTACACTTACAACTTTTTCATCCTCATTATCTAAATTTACAAGTTTTACTCCAGTTGTAACTCTTCCACAAACTCTAATTTCATTTACAGCAATTCTAATAAATTTTCCTTTATTTGTTGAAAGAATAATTTCATCGTCTTCTCTAACCTGCAATGCTTCCACAATTGGACCACTTTTTTTATTAATATTAGCTAATTTTATTCCCTTACCACCTCTATTCTGAAGTGTATATTCTGATACAGGTGTTCTCTTGCCATAACCCTTTTCTGTTACAGTTAAAATTTCTCCTTCTTTATCTAAAACTTCCATAGTAATAACCTTATCTTCTTTTTCTAATCTTATTCCAATCACTCCTCTTGAATTTCTTCCTGTAGGTCTTACATCTTTTTCATTAAATCTTATAGATTTCCCTTTATATGTTCCTAAAAATATTTCATTTTCTCCATTTGTTATTTTTGCTGCAAGCAATTGATCGTTTTCATCTAATAAAATAGCAATAATCCCATTTGAACGAATATTACTAAA
>JALVYZ010000348.1 GCA_027037705.1 bacterium
ACGCTGTCATAAATTCTACAGGATAATGAGCTTTTAAGTATGCTGTTTGATATGCTATATATGCATATGCTGCAGAATGAGATTTATTAAAACCATAGCCAGCAAATTTTTCCATTATATCAAAAATCTCTGAAGCTTTCTTTTCGTCAATCCCTCGACTGACGCAACCTTTTACAAATTTCTCTCTATGTTGAGCCATTAATTCTGGCTTTTTCTTTCCCATAGCCTTTCTTAATACATCAGCTTCACCTAATGAATAACCTGCAAGGACTTGTGCTATTTGCATAACTTGTTCTTGATAAAGGATCACCCCATAAGTTTCTTTTAATATTGGTTCAAGTTGAGGTAATGGATATGAAGGTTTTTTTTGACCATGTTTTACAGCTACATATTCATCAACCATCCCACTCTCTAATGGACCAGGTCTATACAATGCAACAACAGCAATTAAATCCTCAAATTTATCTGGTTTAATTCTCTTTAGAAGTTCTCTCATTCCTCTACTTTCAAGCTGAAAAACTCCAATAGTATTTCCATCTGAAATTAATTTATAAGTTTTTTTATCTTTTAAGGATATTTCTGAAAGTTTAAAATCTGTATTTTTATATTTTTTTATTAATTTTACTGCATTATCAATAACAGTTAAAGTTTTTAAACCAAGAAAATCAAATTTTATAAGCCCAACTTCTTCAACCCATTTCATATCAAATTGAGTTACTACTTCTCCATCATTCATCTTTGCTAAAGGGATAACCTCAGATAATGGTTTATTAGAAATAACTATTCCTGCTGCATGTATAGAAGAATGTCTATTTAATCCTTCTAAAACCTTTGCTATTTCAAAAAGTTCTTTATACTCCTCTTTGCTATCAATTAACTTTTTTAATTCAGCAACATTATCATACGCTTGCTGAAGTGATTTAACATCTGATGGGATCAATTTTGCAATTGCATCAACTTCTTTATACGGGATATCCAATACTCTTCCCACATCTCTAACAACTTGTTTTGTTTTCATCTTACCAAATGTTATAATTTGCGCAACTTTATCATATCCATATTTTTCACAAACATATTTAATTACTTCATCTCTTCTTCTATTACAGAAATCTATATCAATATCTGGCATTGAAACTCTCTCAGGATTTAAAAATCGTTCAAATAACAAATTATAGTAAATTGGATCAATATCTGTTATTTTTAAGGAATATGCCACCAATGAGCCTGCTGCAGAACCTCTTCCTGGCCCAACAGGGATATCATTTTCTTTTGCATATTTTATAAAATCTTGAACTATTAAAAAATATCCAGCAAATCCCATATCTTTTATAATTTTTATTTCCTGATTAAGTCTTTCTAAATATTTTTTCTCATGCGATTCTGTGAAATTACCATTATACAGTTTTTTTATTTCTGACAATCTCTCTTTAAATCCTTCAAAAACAAGTTTTTCAAATTTATCTTCAACTGTTTCATTCTCATTTAATTCAACTTGAGGGAAATGATAATTTTTAAAAGTTAATTCAACATCACATTCTTCTGCTACTAACAATGTGTTTTCACAAGCTTTAGGATAGTATGAAAAATTATTGTACATAATTTCTGGAGACTTAAAATAAAATTCATCAGATGAAAATTTAAGTCTTTTACTTTCTTTTATTGTTTTACCAGTTTGAATGCATAGTAATATATCATGGGCTTTAGCTTCATTTTTGTTTAAATAGTGACAATCATTTGTTGCCACTACTGGAATTGAATACTTTTCTCCAAGATGAATTAAAATTTCATTTACTTTTTTCTGTTCTGCAATTCCATTTTCCATAATTTCAAGATAAAATCTATCTGGAAAAATCTTTAAATATTCATTTAAAGCTTTTTCTGCCTCTTCCTCTCCATAGATAAGTGCTTTTTCAGAAATTTCACCTTTTAAACAAGCACTCATCGCAATTAATCCTTCAGAATACTGCTTCAATACTGATTTGTCTATTCTTGGTTTATAGTAAAACCCCTCAAGATATGAAATGGAAGTTATTTTTAATAAATTTTTATAACCTGTGTAATTTTTTGCTAATAAAATTAAATGATGAAGACTTCTTTCCTGAATTTCTGCACTTGATTTTTTGAAAGATTTATCATGCATTGATCCTCTTGAGATATAAATTTCACACCCTATAATCGGTTTTACACCAGATTTTACACATTCTTTATAAAATTCAATAACACCAAACATATTACCATGATCAGTAATTGCAACAGCTGGCATATTAAACTCTTTTGCTTTTGAAATCATATCTTTGATTCTTATTGCACCATCAAGCAAGGAATATTCGGTATGATTATGTAAATGGATAAATGAACTTTTGGCCATAGCTCCCTCTATGAAAAGAATAGTTTTTTATTAATACCATAAGAGCTATTTATTTTCAATTGAAAGAAAAATTGATTTTAATTCCTCTATTTGCTCACTAATAATAGTGGAGTCAAAAAATATTTTTAAAGTTTCATGTGAAACTATTTCTGCTTTCTTTTTATTAACTAATTCCACAATCTTTTCTATAGAAAAATCTGTTTTTTCATTAATAGTAAGTGTAATAAATTTTTTTGAAAGATTTGCCTTTAAAATATTATATCTTTTAAATAAAACTTTTAAACTAATAACATAAAATAAATTTTTTACTTCTTCTGGGAACTTGCCAAATCTGTCTAACAATTCTTCCTGAATATCATTTAATTCATCAAAACTTTCAATTGAAGCGAGCTTTTTATAGAAGTAAAATCTTTCTTTCTCATCTTCAATATAACCATCGGGGATGTAAAAGGAAAAAGGGACTGTAATTTCTGGATCTATTTTTTCTCTTTTTTCTTCTCCTCTCAATTTTTTTATTGCATCTTCAAGAGTTTCAAGGAAAAATTCATATCCTACAGACAATATTTTTCCAGATTGCTCTTTGCCAAAAAGATTTCCTGCACCTCTTAATTCAAGGTCATTCATTGCAATTTTTAAACCTTGGGATAAATTTGAATACTGTTGAAGAACTCTCAATCTCTTTATTGCTTTTTCCTTTATTATTTCTTCACCTGGAATTATCAAATAAGCATAGGCTTTTACATTGCTTCTTCCAACTCTTCCTCTTAATTGATAAAGTTGAGAAAGCCCAAATCTATCAGCACGATTAATTATTATTGTATTTACATTTGGCATATCAAGTCCTGATTCTATTATAGTTGTACAAACAAGAACATTATATTTTTTTGTGATAAAATCTTTAATTACTTTTTCAAGTTCTGCTTCTTTCATCTGAGCATGAGCAACAATAATATTTGCCTCAGGGACAATTTTTTTTAAAAAATTAGCCATTGGATAAATAGATTTAACAATATTATGAACAAAAAAGACCTGACCACCACGATTTAATTCTTTTATAATGGCATTTCTAATAATATTTTTATCAAATCTAATAATTTTAGTTTCAATTTCCTTTCTTTCTGCTGGGGGTGTCTGAATAACACTTAAATCTTTAATGCCTATTAAACTGAGCTGTAATGTTCTTGGAATAGGAGTTGCAGTCATATATAATACATCTACATTACTTTTTAACATTTTTATTTTTTCTTTATGTTTTACCCCAAATTTATGCTCTTCATCAATTATTAACAATCCTAAATTTTTAAATGATATATCATCCTGCAAAAGCCTATGAGTTCCAATAACAATATCAATTTTACCACTTTTTAAATCTTCAACTATTTTATTCTGCTCTTTTTTTGACTCAAATCGCGATATTTTTTTAATTATAAAAGGATAATCTTTAAATCTTTCAGACAATACTTCATAATGTTGAAGAGCAAGTACAGTTGTAGGAACTAAAAAAGCCACTTGATAACCACAAATTACAGCTTTTAATATAGCTCTTATTGCAACTTCTGTTTTCCCAAATCCAACATCTCCACATAGTAACCTATCCATTGGTGAATCTTTATCCATGTCATCAAAAACATCACTAATTGCCTTTATCTGATCTTCTGTTTCTTCATATTCCCATTTATATGAAAACTCATCAATCAAAGATTCATCACATTTAAAACTTATTCCTTTAAGCAATTTCCTTTTAGCGTATAAATTTAAAATATCTTTCGCTATTAATTCTGTTGCTTGTATTACTTTTTCTTTTGCCTTTTGCCATCTATTTGATCCAAGTTTATCAATTACTGGAAAATAATTTTCTCTTCCAATATATTTTTGAAGCATATTGGTTTTATCAATAGGAACATAAAGTTTATCTCCACCTGCATATTCAATAATAAAGAAATCTTTTTTAGTGTCACCAAATTCTAAATTCTTTAATCCTTTAAAAATTCCTATACCATGCTGGACATGAACTATATAATCGCCTTCTTTAATCTCAGAAAAATGTCTTATTCTTAGATTTTCATCAATTTTGGGGGTTATTTTTTTTAATTTTTTTCCAAAAATATCTTTTTCGTTAAAAATAGCTATTTTAAAATAATCTGAATAAAACCCTTCAAAATATTCACCAGGGAAGAAAGCTGGCAAGAAAGTTTCAGAATAGTAATACTCTATTAGAGAAGAAAATTTTTTATCTGAAAACTCAACGGAGTTTTTTTTCAATGCATCTTTTAAAAATTGCGTTTTGTTTGAATCAAAAACGAAAAATGCTATTTTATTTTTCTTTAATTTATTAGAAATTACTTCATCAATTAGTGGTTTTAAATCATTTTTTAATTTTATATGAAATTTTTTATATGATTCAGTTTTAAGATTAATAAAATTGTCATCTTCTATAATTAAATTACAAAATTTTATTTCGCATTTTTTAACTTTTTCAACAATTTTGTTAACATCATAAAATACATCTTCATATTTAATATCTATACTTTTAAAATGTTCCTGCAAATCAAGATGGTAAGTATTTAATTTTTCTAAAGTTCCTTCTTTTGTAAAAATAACTTTAATATAATTTTCTTTAATATAATCAAATAAAGATGCTGTGTCTAAGTTAGAAATTCCTGGCATTATTTTATAATCTTCTGCTTTTATCTCATTTTTAATTAAAACTTCTGTACATGATACAACATCTATTGATTTTAATTCTTCATTTATTCTCCTTTGAGTAAATGGATTAAAAAAATATATAGCATCAACTACATCTCCAAAAAAATTAATCCTCAATGGATTATCATATAATGGCGGGAAAATATCTATGATATCTCCTCTTACAGAAAACTCCCCTTTAAAAGTTACAAAGCTTTCCCTTTCATATCCCCATTCAACAAGTTGTTCAATTAAACCTTCTCTATCAAGTTCTTCATTTAATCTAATATTTAATGACTCTTTAATTAATAATTGAGGAGAAATAAATTTTTTTAATAATAGAGAAATGGGGATAATTACAATATCCCTTTTATTTAAAGAAATAGTGTACAGTAACTCTATTAATTCAGGGATATAAGTTTTATCTCTTAAAATTTTACTAAAAGGAAAAAATTTTGATAAATTAAAAAATTTAAGATTAGTTTCAGGTAAAAAATTTTTAATTAACTTTGCAAGATTTTCCCCTTTTTCACGAGTTTCTACAAAAACTATAATTTTTTTATTTGTCTCTTTAATAATTTTTGCAAGATAAAATGCTGTAGAAGTTAAATTAAAACCAGTGATTGAAATTGGGGAATTCATTTAAATTAGTTGTATTGGAGCATATTTTAAAGCAAGAGTTTTAACTCCATGTGATTTAAAGTAAACTACTATCTTTTTATCCTCTCCAGCACCTATAATTGCTGTAACTTTACCTATACCAAAAACTTTATGATTTATAATTGTTCCAGTTTTAAATTTTTCATCTTGATTTGAACTATTAATTTTTTTCTCTTTTTTAATATTCCTATTTTTATCAATTGAATCAATTAACTGTGCTGGTATATCTTTTAAAAATATAGAAGGAATGCAAATTTCTGAAAATCTTCCCTTTTGCCTTTGCGATGCATATGTAATAAAAAGATTTTCTTTAGCCCTTGTTATTGCCACATAACAAAGTCGTCTTTCCTCTTCAAATTCTTTTGGGCTTCCAACTGAATTTGCGTGTGGGAGCAAACCATTTTCAAAGCCCACTAAAAATACATTTTTAAATTCAAGTCCTTTTGCTGCATGTATTGTCATTAAGTTTAAAACCTCTCCTTTTGTTTCAACATCAACAGAACTTGTTAAAGATATAGAATCAAGGTATTCTGTTAATGTTCCATCAGGATTATTTTTCTCAAAATTTTTTATTGAATTTAAAAGCTCTTGCAAGTTTTCTATTTTATTTTCTCTTTCAATGTAATCTAATGAATCAAGCATATCAATATATCCACTCTCATAATAAAGGTCTTCTGCTAACTTTGATATAGATTCTTTTAATTTTTTCTCTCTAAACCTTTTAATTAATTTATAAAAAGTATTTAATCCAGAATGTGTTTCTTTTTGGACTTCAAGCGCCTCAAAAATTGACAATCTATTTTTTTCTGCAAAATCTACTAACTTATTAAATGTTTTTTCTCCTATTCTTCGAGGTGGAGTATTAATAATTCTTTTATAATTTAAAATATCTTCTGAACCATCAATAATCTTTAAATATGCAATAATATCTTTAATTTCTTTTCTATCAAAAAATTTAAAACCTCCTATTATAATGTAAGGAATGTTGTTTTTTATTAATTCATCTTCAAACACTCTTGATTGAGCATTTGTTCTGTATAGTATCGCAGTATTTGAAAAATCTCCTAATTTTTTTATTTGTGAAACTACAAAAGTTGCTTCTTCGTATTCATCATTTAATTTTGTTATTTTAATTTTTGACCCTTCTTTTTTATCTGTCCATAGTTTTTTCTGTTTTCTAAGAGAATTTTTTGATATAATGTTATTTGCTGCTTCTAAAATGATTTGTGTAGATCTATAATTTTTTTCAAGTTTTACAATTTTTATTTCAGGAAAATCTCTTTCTATATAAAGAATATTTTCAATATTAGCACCACGCCAGCTGTATATTGATTGGTCGTCATCTCCCACAACGCAAATTTTTCTATTTTTCTCAGAAAGTATTTTTAAAAGTTTATATTGAATTTTATTAGTATCTTGATATTCATCAACAAGAATAAATTTAAATAAATAATTGTAATATTCTAAAATATCCTCATTTTCTTTTAACAATTTATAAGTTAAAATTAACAAATCTCCAAAATCTAATGAATTATTCTCTTTCATTTTATCTTGATACATAAGATAAATCATCTGTAAGTTTTTATTAAATGGAGAATTTTCATCTATCTGTATATCAGTTGGAAAAAACCCTTGGTTTTTACAGTAATTTATAAAAGCTTGCACTTTTTTGGGATGATAGATTTTTTCATCTAAATTTAATTCCTGTTTTAATAATCTTTTTAGAAAATTCTGTTGATCTGTATCATCATATATAACAAAATTTTCTTTGTA
>JALVYZ010000349.1 GCA_027037705.1 bacterium
CCATGAATCAATGCAGCATAAACAAACCAGGTTATTAAACTCCATGTTTCTTTTGGATCCCAGCTCCAGTAAGAACCCCATGCAGAAGAGGCCCATATTGAACCTGTAATAATACCAAGAGAAAGCAAAGGAAAACCTATAGTTAAACAAATATAATTTAAATTATCAAGAGTCTCTAAAGATGGAAGTTTAAAAAATAATCTATCTAATTTTTTATTTTTTATAAATTTTAATTGGATGAGATAAAGTATTCCTACACCACATGCAATTGCAAACATTCCATTTCCTAAAAATGAAAAAATAACATGAATTGGTAACCAAAAACTTTGTAATGCTGGTGGTAATTGATGAATATTAGAAGGTAAGAAAAAATCAACTATCATTAAAATTGATGCAAAAAATACAGTAAAAGCACCAATAATTTTAACTTTATATTTTAAATCTATAATTATCTGAAAAAAAACCATAACAAGAACAAAAAATGAGATAGCTTCATAAAGAGTTGTAACTGGGAAATGGCCTGCTTTTATAAATCTAATTATAAAATTAAATAAATGAAATATAAAACCAGCAATTAAACATTTATTAGAATAGCTTATAAATTTTTCATTTAATTTAGCAAAAAAAATTAAAAAACTTATTGATGAAAAAATATAAAAAATTAAAGCTAAGATGAATAATATCTTTTCCATAATATGGTAATACACTTAATAACTTTAAAATTCAAGTTAATTAAAAACTACACATTAAAATAAAAAGTAATTATATCTCCATCTTTTACAATATAATCTCTACCTTCTAATCTAAGTGCACCATTTTTTTTTGCAACTTTGAAATCTTTATACTTTAAAAAATCTTCCCATGAAAGCACTTCAGCTCTTATAAAACCTCTTTGTATATCTGAGTGAATAACACCACCAGCTTCATCAGCTGTACTTCCTTTTTTTAAAGGCCATGCTCTAACTTCTTTTTCACCTGCTGTTAGAAAAGTAATTAAATCAAGAAGTTCATAAGTGCTCTTTATCACCTTTTTTAATGCAGATTCTTGAATCCCATATTCCTGTTGAAAAAATTTTAACTCTTCTTCATCATCTATTTCTGACATTTCTCTTTCTAATTTAACAGACAGAGTAATATGCTTTTGGTTGAGCTTTTTTTCAGATATAATTTTTCTATTTAAATCATCTTCACTTACATTCCATATATACAAAATAGGCTTAGCACTTAAAAAACGATAACCTTTTAGTTCAGGTGCAGAGATAAGCTCATTGTTTTCTCTTAAAGGTTTTTCTTTTTCTAAAAATTCTTTTGCTTTTAAAAGTAATTCTTCTTCAAATACATCTTTTTTCTTGTCTTTTACCAATTTTTCCAATCTTTTTTCAATAACTGACAGGTCAGAAAGGATAAAATCTGTTTCTATAATATTCCACTGCTCTTCTGGAGAATTTATACCACTAAATCCATCTAACACCCCTATCAAACAATCAAATGGTCTAATTTCACTTAATAATTTATTACTTAATGATTTACCTTTTATAGCACCTGGTAAATCATTATATTCAATTTCTGTATAAGTAATCTTTTTTGGATTAAAAAGTTCTATTAATGGATCAAGTCTTGGTTCTGGAACTTTTACCATTGCTTTATTTAAATTTTTAAATTTTGGGCCAGCAAGAGCCAAAAATAAATCAGTTTTTCCACTTCCTGGAAATCCAAATATAGCTGTTTTCATAATATTCCTCTATTAAAACTCAATTAAATTTTTCCCATCCATTTCTACTGGAATTTGTAGTCCCATAATTTTTAAAACAGTTGGAGCAACATCTCCAAGTTTTCCATCTTTAATTTCTTTTGGCCTATCAGTATTTGAAATAAATATAAATGGAACTTTATTAGTGGTATGCGCAGTATGAGGATTACCATGTTCATCTACCATTAATTCTGAATTTCCATGGTCAGATAGAAAAAACACAATTCCATTTTTTTCTAATACTTTTTTTACAACCTTTTCCACGCATTTATCTAAAGCCTCAAATGCTTTAATAGCAGCTTCTAACACTCCTGTATGTCCAACCATATCAGGATTTGCGTAATTTAATACTATAAAATCATATTTATCTTGCTCAATTCTTCTCAAAACTTCATCAGTTACCAGAAAAGCACTCATTTCAGGTTTTTTATCATAAGTTTTAACTTCTTTTGGAGAAGGAATTAAAACTCTTTCTTCATTTTTAAATGGTTCTTCTCTT
>JALVYZ010000350.1 GCA_027037705.1 bacterium
ATGCTAAATTGAAATATCTATTACCAAGAGTTTCTGATAAACAAGAAGCTTTATCAAGAATTAGAGGTGGCATTGGATTAAAAGGTCCAGGAGAAACTAAAGCAGAAGTTGAGAGAAGAAAGATAAAGCAGAGAATAACTTTTATAGAAAGTGAGTTAAAGAAGATTTCAAAGACAAGAGAAATACAAAGAAAAAATATCTCAAAAAATAAAATTCCTGTAATTTCAATTGTAGGTTATACAAATGCAGGAAAATCGACATTATTAAATGCATTAACAGGGGCTAAGGTTTTTGTTGAAGACCTTCTGTTTGCAACACTTGATACATTTAAAAGAAGATTAAGGTTGCCAGATGGAAGATTTGTGATTCTAACAGATACTGTTGGATTTATAAAGAATTTACCTGAGGATTTATTTGATGCATTTAAATCTACTCTTGAAGAATTAAAATACTCAGATTTAATAATTCATTTGGTTGATATTAGTGATCCAAATTTTGGTGTGCATATTGAGACTGTAAAAGATATTTTACAAGATGTAGGGGCAGATGAAATTGAAAAAATATTAGTTTTTAACAAAATAGATGAGGTTGATGATTACATTGTAAGAAATATTTGCGAAAGATTTAATGGAATCGGGATTTCTGCAAAAAATAAAATAAATTTAGATAAATTATTAAATAAAATTATTTTTTCTTTAAATGTCTAATTACTCCTATTTCATCAATTGTTTTCTGGTCTGCTAATTTTTCATTTTGTAGGTATTTTAGATATTGTCTCTCTTTTAAAGTTTCAAGAATTTTTCTTCTTTTTCTTGCTTCTAAAAGTTGATTCTTTAAATTTTCAGCTTCATTTTCAAGCTCTTTTATTTTGAAAATTTGTTCATTTTCTCTCTTTTTTAAAGCTATTAGATAATTTTGGAGTTGTACAAGTTCTGATGCAATTAGTTTTTTTTTGATTTTATCTTTTTTAATTTTATTTTCTTCCTCTTTTATTTTATTCAAATTTATCTTTTCTTTTTCTATTTCTTTAAGCTTTAATGCATATAAATTACCTAAATCTTCTTCTTCTTTCTTTCGTATTTTTAATAATTTTTCTAATTTGAATTTAAACATACGAAGTTATTTAATTAATTTTTCTAAAAAAAGCAATGTTATTTCCGATAATATTTAAAAGAATTATTATTTCAGGAGGATTAAAATGAGATATGTAAAAGGATTAGTATTGTTAATGTTATTAGCATTAATTGGATGTGTTTGTGAAAATAATGTTAAAGATACTTTTAATGAGCCACTACCTGCAATAAAAAATGGAAAATGTATAAAAGATGTATCTACAACTGTATGTCAACCTCAACAAAATTATATTTATATAATTGGTAAAGGTGCCCCTCCAAATGATGAAAATTTAACTGAAGTTCAAAGATATTTGTTAGCAGAAAGAGCTGCAGTAATTGATGGTTATAGACAATTAGCAGAAAAGTTGCAGGGATTTATTGTTAGCACATTAAGTAAAAGCGGAAACTACATAGTAAATATGGATTTAGTAAAAGTACAGACAGAATCTCTGATTAGAGGAGCTGAAATTGTTGAAATTAACCATAATGATAATGGGGTTTGTACTGCAAAAATTAGAATTCAAATTCCGAATAAAGAAAATATTATATCTTCATATTCGCAATATTCTAATAGATAACAGGTATGAATTTTTACAAGTTTAATATGTACCTTTTATAATGTCCTTTTCCTGGAAAGCCATTTAAGAATTCGTATATTATATTATTGTTAATTGCAACAATAGAAGAGCTTGTGGTTTTAAAATTTCCAATATCAACTGCATAATCAACTGGAGGGATATTTTTATCTCCATTATGAGTTGATAGTAATTCTTTTAGTGAATTAAAAATTTCATCAAGAGAATTGAGTTTTCTTTTTTTTAAAAAATTATAACCAAAGTCATATTTTTCCCATTTCTGAAATGGGTCTACATTTCCTATAATAAAAATTTTTTTATCTGAAATATTGCATATTTTAATATCTCGATTTTTTATAATTACATAAATATTATCTTTGTCAGCTATTAACATCTGAAATGGCATAAATCTATTTTTTTCAATTTTTTTTATTTTATTTAACATTTTAGAAATAGAGTTTAGTTTTAAAAGTTCAACTACAAGATGACCACGAGAAATATGATTTTTTGAACCAAAAAAATTATTTGTCCCATTCCATTTATTTAAAATATTCACT